>SKKC01000228.1 GCA_007121695.1 Spirochaetales bacterium
GTATGCACAGTGTATCGCGCCCCGGCGAGCTACACGGGGCAGGAATGTGTCGAGATCAGTTGCCACGGCAGTCTGTCGGTCATACAGGCCTGTCTCGAGGCCTTGCAGGCAGCAGGATTCCGTCCGGCGGAAGGCGGCGAGTTTACGCTGCGCGCCTTTCTCGCCGGCAAGCTCGGACTGACTCAGGCAGAAGCGGTTGCAGAGCTGGTACGGTCGCGGACGCGAACCGCTTCGGCTCTTGCGCTGGGCCGCCTGTCCGGCCGCCTCGAACGCCGTATCGAGCAGATCAAGCAGTCGCTGCTTCGGGTGCTCGCCAGCGTGGAGATACAGCTCGACTACCCGGAAGAGGACACGGGAGAGATCCCCTACGATCGCCATGCGCTGGAAACCGCACGCGGGGAGCTTCAGCAGCTTGCGGGAACCTACCGCACGGGATCGCTGTATCAGGATGGCGTGCAGGTTGCCCTGGCCGGGGTCACGAATGCGGGAAAGTCGAGTCTCTTTAACGCGCTTCTGCGCGAGGACCGCAGCATCGTCAGCGATGTACACGGCACGACGCGTGACTACATCGAGGCTGCAATTGACGTCTGCGGGATTCCGGTGAAACTGTTCGACACTGCCGGGCTGCGAGACGTCGCCGAGCAGGTGGAAGGCGAGGGCATACGCCGAAGCGGGGAAATTATTCGCCGATCGGCTGCGGTGGTATACGTGGTCGACTCCACGGCTGGAATCACCGCCCGGGATGATGCGAATCTCGCTGTCCTGCCCGCGGACAAACCGGTACTCAGAATCTGGAACAAGGTGGATCTACTCCCGGAGGGGAGCGCAGTGCCCGAGGGCTTTGTAGCAGCAAGCGCCCGGTCCGGATCGGGACTCGACGAGATAGTAGACCGCCTGTTCGATTGTGTTGCCGGAAGTGGAGCCGCAGCGCTGACCGGCGCTGAAACGGTCGTCGACAGCGCCAGGCAGTTCGACCTCCTGCGTCGTGCAGTGGAGTCACTTGAGAGAACGGTCGAATCGGTGCAGGATGGTATGCCTGCAGACATTGTTGCGGTTGATCTGCAGGATGCAGTAGGTGCGCTTGGAGAAATCACCGGAGAGGTGTCGACCGATGACGTGCTCGACGCCATGTTCGGGGGGTTTTGCGTCGGAAAATAGGGAGGTACCCTATGTATACGGTGACCGGCCGAACGGCACGAATCCGGACTGACTCGTGTCGCCATATTCTCGTATTCGGGGATCTGCACGGAGATCACGCTGCGCTTTCAGCAGGTCTTGCACGAGCGGACCGCGAAGATCTGCTCGTTTTTCTCGGAGACTACGCCGATCGCGGTCCGCAGGGTGTGGAGGTCATCGAAACGGTGCACGACCTTCTGCTTCGCCACCCGGAGCGGGTCATTGCGCTCAAGGGCAATCACGAAGACTACTCCGCGTCCGGTGATCCCCGGTTCCATCCCTGCGACCTCGTCGCAGAGGCCAGGCGGAAACGCGGGAGCTGGGACGCCTTTTTCCCCCGATTCCGCGAGTTCGTTTCCCGTCTGCTTCTGACCGCGATCGTGCCCGACTACGCTCTGTTTGTACACGGAGGAATCAGTTCACGCTTGACCTCGCCTGAGCAGCTGGTCGACCCTGACGAGGCGATCGAGACCGCCTGTCTGTGGAACGATCCGGTCCCGACCCCGGGAGAACACGTGAGCCTGCGCGGCATAGGGCGCGCCTTTGGTCCGGACATTTCACGGGCCGTCTGTCAGGCGCTGTCGGTGCGATACATTGTTCGAAGCCACGAACCACGCAAGGCGTCGCGGGGTCCCTGTATCGAGCACGACGGGCGGGTCATTACCACCAACGCAACCTCCTGGTACGGCGGAAAACCGTTCCTTGTGCGTATTCCGACCGCACACGGCGAGTGGCCGGACCTCGCAGCAGACACTGCGGTCGAATATCTCGTCTAAGGGATAATTGCTATCCACAAGACGCTTTGATACACTCTGCCCACCATGGATTTTGATGCAATTGTTATAGGGGGCGGGCATGCTGGCATAGAAGCGGCCATGGCTCTGTCCCGCCTCGGATTTGAAACAATGATGGTGACGCAGAACCTCGACTGTATCGGCAAAATGAGCTGCAATCCCGCGGTCGGTGGCCTTGCCAAGGGCAACATGGTGCGGGAAATCGATGCCCTTGGCGGGGAAATGGGCAGGCTCATTGACGCGACCATGATTCAGTTCCGCGTTCTGAATCGAAGCCGTGGTCCGGCGGTGCAGGCACCACGAGCGCAGGCGGACAAAAAGGCGTACGAAGTGCTCGCCAAAAAAACCGTGGAGCGACAGGATCACCTCCACCTCTACATGGATACAGTGGTCGATCTCACCTTCGATTCAACCGGTCGCACCGTTACCGGAGTGGTGACGCAACGGGGCAAGCGCATGACAGCCCGTGTTGTTGTGTTAACGACAGGCACCTTTCTGAACGGGAAGGTGTTTATCGGCGAGTATTCCGAGACTGCCGGGCGACTTGCCGAGCCTGC
Source organism: Spirochaetales bacterium (assembly GCA_007121695.1). Classification (GTDB taxonomy): domain Bacteria; phylum Spirochaetota; class Spirochaetia; order DSM-27196; family SKKC01; genus SKKC01. Next base: position 2,528 of record SKKC01000228.1, read on the forward strand.
AGCATTCGGACTCGACCGCACGCTCGCCGGTCTCGGGTTCCGCATGGGCCGCATGAAGACGGGTACCCCGGCGCGTGTTGCGCGATGGAGTCTCGATTTCGACCGGATGGAAGAGCAGTTCGGAGACGACGAGGTCGTACCCTTCAGTTTTTCGCACGAAAACGTGGAGCGTCCGAAACTGTCCTGCTTCATCACCTATACCAATGAACAGACGCATCGGATCCTCGCGGACAATATGGCGCGAAGCCCGCTCTACTCGGGGAAAATCGTCGGAAACGGCCCTCGATACTGCCCGAGTATAGAAGACAAGGTCGTGAAGTTTCCGGACAAGGACAGACACCAGATTTTCATTGAGCCGGAGGGGCTCGACACCGAGGAGATGTACCTCAACGGTATCAGCAGCTCCATGCCCGAAGATGTGCAGGAAGCGTTTATTCACACGATTCCTGGTCTCGAACACGCCGAGCTCATGCGACCAGGGTACGCGGTTGAGTACGATTACATTGATCCGTCGCAGTTGTATCCGACCATGGAAGCGAAATTGTGCCGAAACCTCTTTATCGCCGGGCAGACGAACGGAAGCTCGGGCTACGAGGAAGCTGCCGGTCAGGGACTCATTGCCGGCATCAACGCGGCGCGTCGACTGCAGGGTGCGCCGGATTTTGTTCTGTCTCGGGCAGAGGCCTATATCGGTGTTCTGTGCGACGATCTGGTCACCCTTGGTACCCGCGAACCGTATCGCATGTTCACCTCCCGCGCCGAGCACCGGCTCGTACTGCGCGCCGACAGCTGCGACATGCGGCTGTTTGAGAAAGGCTATGAGCTTGGCCTGCATTCAGACGAGCGACACGAGGCCTTCTGCCGGAAACGTGACACCATTGCCGAAATCAAGGAACTCCTCCGAAAGCGGCACCTCTCTCAGAACGACTTCCAGGCCGACGCGGTCGCAGCCATGAACGGCAGGGCCCCGTTGCTCGAGCGGCATGTAGGCAAGAGTCTGTACCAGGTACTGAAAGATCCGCAGCTTACGCTCGCCGACGTACAGTACGTGGCACCGGATCTTGTTCACAACGGTGCCACCGAAGTGCCGCGGGACTGGTTGCGGCAGGTCGAGCTCGACGTGAAATACGAAGGCTACGTCGCGAGGCAGGAGAAACAGATTCTTCGCATGGACAGGATTGAAAAGATCCGTATTCCCGAACAATTTGACTACGACGGCGTGACGGGCCTTTCGACCGAAAGCAGAGAAAAACTCAAGGAAGTACGGCCGCTCAATGTCGGTCAGGCGAGCCGTATCTCCGGAGTCAGAAACTCCGATATTGCCGTGCTCATGGCGTCGGTGCAACGAAAGACCGTATAATCGGGAATGACTCGCGACATGCAGGAGGCCCTTGAAGCGGGCCTCACTGAACTGGACCTGTACGACGCTGACCTCGTTCGCCGCCTCGGGTTGTACGTAGCCGAGCTTGAACTGTGGAACCCCAGCCTGCGCCTCGTCGACGCCCGCGGGGTGGAAATTGTTACCCGTCACATTCTCGACTCGCTGACCCTTGTTCGCTTTCTCGACACGGTCGCCGGGACCGAACGGGCCGGAGAGTACCGTCTTGCCGATCTTGGTAGTGGTGCCGGCCTGCCGGGTATTCCCGTGGCGCTTGCGCGGCCTGCGTGGGCGGTCTGCCTTGTGGAACGAATGGAGCGCCGATCAGGGTTTCTGCGTAACGTGGCCGCGAAGCTCGAAATGTCGCAGGTCGAAGTCTGTACCTGCCAGACTCGCGACATGCCACCGCGTAACTTCGATGTCGTGACTGCCCGGGCGTACCAGCCGGTGGACGAACGCTTTCTGCGGGAAACACACGCGATACTGGCGTCGGCGGGAACGGGACTGTTCCTGAAGGGGAAGGCGGAGCGAACGCGCGCAGAGATCGCGCAGGTGCCGGATCGTGTGCGCTCCCTCGTCCGCATGGAACAGATACCGATACACGCGGGGTTTCTGCCGGAGAACTCGCGACACCTTCTGAGAATTACCCCCGCGCCGCCAGACGGTCGAGAAGCGAATTGAGTTCGTCTTTTCCCAGAAGGTCTATCAGCCGTGCTTCGACGAAGGCCTGTGCCCCGTCGGTGTAGGACCCTGCGCATACGCACAGCCCGCGGCCGGCCTTTACGTCCTTGATGCGGGTATGAAAATCGCGGAGCATCAGTTCTCCGACTGCGCCGTTGGTGCGCATGAACCGGAACAGGATCAGGTCTTCCCAGCTGGACGTCTCTACTTCCGCGAGTATGTCTACGTACTCGCTGCCTTCCACGTGAATGTCGGTGACCTTGGTGTGCGCCCGCTTGAAGTAACTCGAGACCATTCTTCGACACAGGGTAACGAAATCGCTCGAGGCACCAATGAGATAGGTCTGCAAGTGCCGGTTGCTGTTCAGCTCCTCTACCTGGCTCAGTTGTGCTGCAACGTCCTTGTACGAGGGGGCTGCCGCGTAGATCTCCCGCAGCAGTGGAAGCGCCTGATCGAGTTCCTGATTCTTCGAGTGAGCCGAGGCGAGTCTGTATTTCAGTTCAAGCGCAACGTCCGGTGCGACCTTCTCGTGGCGCAATCCGATCTGAAAGTCGGAAATCGCGTCCCGATAGCGACGGTGCTGCATTCGTATCGTCCCCGATCGCAGCGCGGCGCCGGGACCGAGCACCGGATCACCACGGAGGTGCGAAAACGTGCGAAGCGCCTGTTCCTGCTGGCCAAGTTCGAAGGCGCAC
>SKKC01000156.1 GCA_007121695.1 Spirochaetales bacterium
GATCATTGCCGTCGGGATACGTTTGTCTGAAATGGTAAAGTTTTCAACCGCGCGCTGCGTCTGCGCGCCATAATACGCCGAGGCCGGGAGGCGGACTTCCCCCATGGTGTCGGTTTCGATGCGAAATTGTTCAGTACTCATGTGTATGGATCATACAACGGGATGTCGGTCTCGTGACAACTCATTTTCGGCATTGTATACTCGCACTCAAGACTATCAGGAGAGATAATCATGAAACAGATTGGCATCATAGGCGCCGGAAACACGGGCGCCAACACCGCGTTTTTCCTTGCGGAAAAGCGGGTCGGACGTGTTGTGCTTCAGGACATCAAGGAAGGTCTCGCAATAGGCAAGGCTCTTGATATCATGGAAGAAGCGCCGCTCGCCCGGTATCAGTTCGCTATACACGGGACAGACAACGAACAGGAAGCGCTGGACTCCGACGTTATTCTGCTTGCGGTCGGGGCAGTTCGCCAGCCCGGGCAGGACAGAACGAGCGTCTGGAACGAAAACAGAACACTCGTAGAGGCCTTCGCGAACAAGCTCAAGGGATTCCAGGGGGTCGTGATACTTGTGACCGAGCCGGTTGACGCTTCGGTGACCCTGTTTCAGAAGATATCGGGAATGGAACCGGGAAAAGTGCTCGGCATCGGAGGAGCCCTCGACGGCGAACGCCTGCGCTATCTCGTCTCGCGGGAGCTGCACTGTGTTACCGAAGATATTGACGCCCTGGTCATTGGGCGCCACGACAAGGACATGATCGTCCCGCAGGACTACACCCGGGTTTCGGGGATTCCGGTCCGCTACCTCATGGATCAGTCGAGTCTGCACGCGATTGTCCAGAAAGTGAAAAACGCCGGAGACATTGTGCTCGAGACGAGCAAACGCAGCAGCGCCTTTTACGCGCCTGCAATGGTAACGGCCGATATTATCCAGGCGATTCTGAACGACAGCAGGCGCATGTTCAGCGTATCGACGCCGCTTACCGGCCAGTACGGCGTGAAGGACGTTGCACTGAGCATCCCTGCCATGGTCGGCGAACACGGTGCAGAGCGCCTCTTCGAACCGCAACTGAGCGACGAGCAGGCAAAGAAGTTCCAGGAGTCGGCCGCAGCGATTTCGGCACTGGTGCAATCCTAAGGAGTACAGCAATGGCAAAAGTATCAATAATCGGAGCAGGCAATGTCGGGGCGACGACTGCCTACTTTATTGCAAAACAGAATATCGCCGACGTCGTTGTTCTCGATGTGGTGGAAGGGATGCCTCAGGGAAAGGCTGCCGACTTTCTTCACGGATCCGCATCGGCGGGTTTCAGCCGTGACACGCACGGAACCAACGACTACGCGGACATAGCAGACTCTGACGTGGTGGTACACACCGCCGGCATTCCACGCAAACCCGGCATGGACCGCATGGATCTGCTGAAAACGAATGTAAATATTGCGAAAAACGCTGCTCTGAATATCCGGAAGTACGCGCCGAATGCGGTCGTAATCGGAGTCGCAAACCCGCTCGACGTCATCTGTATGGCCCTGTACCGGGAAACCGGGTTTCCTGCTGAACGTGTTATCGGAATGGCGGGCGTACTCGATTCAACACGGTTTCAGTATTTCATCGCCGAGCACATGAATGCATGGCCGGGAGACGCGAAGGCGATGGTCCTCGGCGGGCACGGCGACAGCATGGTGCCCGTACCCGACTACACGTCGCTCGGTGGTTTTGCGCTACCGGAGGTCATGGACGGCGAGACCATCGACAGCCTCGCGAACCGGACCAAGACCGGTGGTGGAGAAATCGTGAAGTACCTGAAGACCGGAAGCGCCTACTACGCGCCTGCAGCGAGCGCGGCAAAAATGGTCGACGCGATCGTCACCGGCAAACGTCGAATCTGCGCCGCAAGCGCCTATCTGTTGGGCCAGTACGGCTATCGGGACATCTTTCTTGGCGTCCCGGTTATTCTCGGCTCGAGCGGCCTCGAGAAGGTAATCGAGCTGCCGCTGACCGACGATCAGAAGACTGCGCTGGACCAGTCGGCGAAGGCAGTACAGGACGGCGTTGAAACGCTGAACTCTCTCGCCAGTTCATAAGCCGCTTCAGCGTCTGCTGAATTCCGTGGTAGGCTTCAGGCCGCGACGCTCACGTGTCGCGGCTTTTTTTGGAGGCTCACTCATGACCGAGCACGGCACCTTCTTTAATCCCTACGCGCACGGCTTCGCGCGTGTTGCAGCGGCGGTTCCCCGACAGCATCTGTGTCGTCCGGGTAAAAATGCCGAAGACACGATAGCTCTCGCGCGGCTTGCTGCCGATCAGGGGGCGCTGTGCGTGGTATTCCCGGAACTCGGGCTTACCGGGTACACGGCCGACGACCTGTTTCATCAGACGACGCTCCTGCGGGAAGCCGAACGCGCGCTTGAAACGATTCTTCGTGCTTCGGCGACCATAGATACGATCATGGTCGTGGGCCTTCCCGTACGCCGCGACGGGGCCGTCTGGAACTGTGCAGTCGTCTGCTGGCACGGCGCGGTCGTGTGCGTGGTTCCGAAAACATATCTCCCGAATTATCGGGAGTTCTACGAGAAACGATACTTCGCTTCGGCCGCACAGGCCGGTTTTACGCAGATACTGATCGCGGGCGAGACGGTTCCCTTCGGGACGGACATTCTTGTCGAGGCACCGGCGGTTCCTGACTTCGTACTCCACGCCGAAATCTGCGAGGACCTCTGGGCGCCGGTTCCGCCGAGTACCTACGCCGCGCTTGCCGGAGCCACGGTTCTTGTGAACCTGAGTGCGAGTAACATAACCGTCGCGAAGGCCGACTACCGGCGACTGCTCGGTGCCGGCCAGTCGAGCAGATGCCTGGCTGCCTACGTGTACGCGGGTGCCGGCGAGGGCGAAAGCACGAACGACATGGCGTGGGACGGTCACGCGATGATATGGGAAAACGGCGTTCTGCACGCCGAGAGCAGGCGCTTCGCACGAGAAGAACAGCTTATCTGCGCCGACATTGATCTCGAGTTACTCGTGAACGAGCGGCTGCGCATGAGCAGCTTCACCGACTCGGCGCGTGCTCCGGGTGTCCAGCCGGTGCGGCGTGTACAGATACACGACCTGCGACGACCCCAGTTGTCGTCGCTCCCGCGGCGTACCATCGCGCGATTTCCCTACGTGCCCGCCGACTCGGACCGTCTCGACGAACGGTGCTTCGAGGCATACAACATTCAGGTACAGGCGCTCACGACGCGGCTTGAAGCCACGGGCATACAGCGCATCGTCATAGGTGTGTCCGGGGGGCTCGACTCAACACACGCGCTGCTTGTCGCCGTGCAGGCCATGGACAGACTCGGCCTTCCCCGGACGAACATACACGCCTACACCATGCCCGGCTTCGCGACGTCTGCGCATACCCGCGAAAACGCGCATGAGCTCATGCGGAAGCTGGGCGTGTCGGCGGGCGAGATTGACATACGAGAGGCCTGTCTGGCCGTCCTGAAGGACCTCGGACACCCCGCGTCCGACGGCGAGGCAGTGTACGACGTTACCTATGAGAACGTTCAGGCCGGGGAACGCACAAGTCGCCTGTTCCGCCTTGCGAACCACCTGGGAGGTCTGGTGCTCGGCACCGGTGATCTGAGCGAGCTTGCCCTGGGCTGGGCAACCTACGGTGTCGGGGACCACATGAGTCATTACGCAATTAACGCGTCGGTTCCAAAGACGCTCATTCGCAGGCTGATCCGCTGGGTCGCCGACAGTGGCCGGGTGTCGTCCGACACAGCCAGCGTTCTCTACGCCATCCTCGCGACTGAAATCTCGCCCGAACTGGTGCCGGGTGGAGAAGGCGACGATGCTGACGGCCCGTCACAGCGAACCGAGCAGTTCATTGGACCCTATGAACTTCAGGACTTTAACCTGTACTACACCAGCCGCTACGGGTTTTCGCCGGCGAAAACAGCCTATCTGTCGTACGCTGCGTGGCACGATATCGACCGTGGAACATGGCCGGCAGACCTATCGCCGGTCGAGCGCCACTCGTATTCACTTGGCGAGATCAAACACTGGTTGTCGGTATTCCTGAAACGGTTTTTTGGTTCGAGCCAGTTCAAGCGCACATGCATTCCCAACGGACCGAAGGTTGGTTCGGGCGGGTCCCTGTCGCCGCGCAGCGACTGGCGCGCGCCGAGCGACGTCAGCGCACAGTTGTGGCTCGACGATCTGGAGCGTACGGTTCCCGACGAAGTCCCCATGGACCTGCCGAGAGCCGACGCATAGAGGCTGGCCGTTCTACTCCCGATCCGCCATGGGGATAAAGGGCCTGTCGATTTCGCCCGTGTACGATGAAGACGGGCGATAGATGCGATTATCGTGGCGCTGCTCGATAATGTGACTCAGCCATCCACTCGCACGCGACATTGCGAAAATAGGTGTAAACAGGATGGTCGGGACACCGAGCATCCGGTACACGGCACCCGAAAAGAAGTCTACATTCGGATATATCGGCTTTCCCTTTTCTTCCATTCGCTCACGGAAGACCCGCTCGACCTCCTTGAGCATGTCGAAATACGTGGTATCACCCCGCTGTTTTCCGAGTTCCTCGAGATAGCCTTCTATAATGATGGCCCGGGGATCTTTCGCTCGATAGACACGGTGCCCCATGCCCATGACCTTCCGCTTTTCGTCCAGCGCCGTGTTCACCCAGTCGGTGGCCGAGATGTCGCCGTTCGACTCTATCTCGTCGACCATGTCCATGACTTTCTCGTTTGCACCGCCGTGGAGAGGACCATACAGCGCACCAATCGCTGCCGCAATCGCGCTGTAGCAGGTGCTCAACGTCGACGCGACCACGCGCGCGGTAAAGGTCGACGCGTTCAGCCCGTGTTCGGCGTGAAGAATCAGACACCCGTCCATGATCCGTCCGGCAAGCTCCGAGGGTTTTTCACCGTTGAGCATATACAGGAAGTTGGCACCGTGACTCAGGGAGTTATCCGGGTCGACGATGGGCAGTCCCTGCTGCACTCGATGCCACGCGGCAACCGCGCTCGACAGCTGCGGTATCAGGTGTTCCGCGTACAGGCAGTCAAACTCGGTGTCGCGACACCCTTCCGGGCCCGAATACGCGGCGAGATACGGTACGACCGTCTGCAGCATTTCCATGGGATGGCTGTCTCGGGGAAAGTCCGTAATCATCTTCTTGACGGGGTCTTCGAGTTTTCTCTTCGAGCGCATGGCCGACGAGAAATCTTCCAGCTGCTCTTCGTTCGGAAGCTGTCCATACAACAGCA
>SKKC01000124.1 GCA_007121695.1 Spirochaetales bacterium
AGCTTGTTTCCTGACTGAAGAATAATCGAGACAAGTTCCTCCTGCTCTTCGCTGAGTTCTGTCCGCTCCAGCAGCTGCGCGGTGACAATAATGCCGTTCAGCGGATTCCGAAGATCGTGCCGTATGATCCGTTCGACCTGATTCTTGATCTTCTCGACACGCCGCCGCTCTGCTATCTGCGTATTGAGTTTGTCGACCGTTTCACGGAGTTTGCGCTCGGAGCTTTTCTGGTCGGTTATATCGACAACAAAGGTTACCTTTTTCGGTTCATTGTCTACGTCCACTATGTACGCCGCTTCGGCGATAATGTCGAGCTGCCGGCCGTCCTTCCGGATTACCTTCCATTCCCCTCGAAGTTCGTATCTCCGCCCCATGAACTCGTCGTGCAGGCTTATAAGTTGATCCCGGTATGCTTCCGGCACCACCTTGGTGAAAGACTGCCCTATGAGCTCCTCCGGTTCGTAGCCGTACAGGCGACAGTAGGTCGGGTTCACGTACTCGTAGATGCGGTCCCTGTTCGTAATACAGATACCAACAGGCGTCGATTCGATGATGTCCCGCAGACGTCGTTCGCTGCGACGCAAATTCGCGTCAAAATCGTTGAGAATGCGTCGCTTTTCGTAATACAGGAGGTTAATCGCTTCGAACAGCTCTCGTTCTTCTGCTGAACGAGCCTGCTCGGGTGGCGGCTCGGTGTAGTTGTCATTGACAACCTGGTTTAGCAAACGCATTATCTCTACGCGATCAATTGAACTGCTCTTCTGGTCGTCGCCCACTCGGGTATCTCCGGACTCTGGTGCATAGTCAACACGGACATCGCTTCGGACATCAGTTTAGTCCATCGGTGTGCTTTGTCAATCGGCAGGGTCTGAACGATAACGCTATCATTAGATAAGGTGAGACATGAATCAGGACCAGGTCAAACAACGACTTCTCAGGCTTCGCGGTAACGTCCCGGATTTTTCCGTGATCTTTTCCGGCAAACAGAGCAAAAAAGTGCACGGACTGTACTATCCGGATAAGGCGGAAATCATTCTTCACAATAGAAATTTCGAGAATGATAACGAACTCATGTATACCGCGATACACGAGTTCGCGCACCACGTCCACTTCTCCACATCGCCGGTGCCGGTGACAAACCGGCCACATACCACGGCCTTCCGCAGTATTTTTCACGAGCTGCTGGAGCAGGCGGAGCAGATGGGCTTGTATGCGAGTATTTTCGAGACACATCCGGACTTCGTGGGTCTGACCCGCACCATACGCGAGGAATTTCTCGGGAAGAATGGCGCCCTCATGAAAGAACTCGGCGGGTTACTCGTACAGGCGGAAACCCTGTGTCGGGAACACCGCGCCCGTTTCGAGGATTACATTGAACGTGTGCTGCTCATTGACCGCCGGGCCGCGTCTTCGGCCATACGCGTGTTTTCTGCCGACGTAGATCCCCGCATCGGATTCGATAATATGAAGTCGGTGGCATCGATCCGGGACAGCGCAACCCGGAAGCAGGCCGAAGCGGATCTCCTCGCAGGAAAGAGCCCCGACAGAGTGCGCGCTGCCTATACCCCTGTCGGAGCGAAACGGGCGGACGACCCCGTCGAGCAGCTGTTTCGTGAGAAAGAACGCCTTCAGCGAACCATAGAAAGCCTGCAGGACAAGCTGCAGACCATCGAAGACCGCATCGACTCCATGCGTTCATTGTAGGTACGCGGCGCGGACGAGCCTTGTATTCCGGTAGATTTTGACGTAGTGTGAATCGAGGACCACAATGAGTAATCACATAAACAACGACGTTTTCGAAGGCATAGAGTTCGAAGAGCACCCGGGTTCGGTCGAGAACCACGACGTGACCGTGTATTCGCTGTCAACGTGTGCCTTTTGCAAAAAGGCTGTCACCTATCTCGATTCCCTCGATGTGTCGTTCCGGGTTCTCGAGCTCGATACCATACCCAAGGAACGGAAACGGGACATAAAGCGATATCTGAAGGAACGCTTTGAAGACCTTCCGGTGTTTCCGATTCTTATTGTCGACGACAAGGAATGCCTGTCCGGGTTCGCGGAGGACGCGTGGCGCAAGAAGGTACAGGACTGAACTCGCTGCCATGGCAAAGAAAAAGAAGACCCGCGAAGATACCGAGCGCTTCGTGCACATGGTATCGAAGAAACAGGGGTGGGCGCTGAACCCCGACCCCGAGTTTCTTGGGAACCTTATCGACGGCCTCACCGTCAACCACAACCGCTACGGATACTACGCCTGCCCGTGTCGGGAAGCGTGGGGAGAGAAGGAAAAAGACAGGGACATCTGCTGTCCATGCGTCTATAACGTGGCCGATCAGGACGAGTACGGGCATTGCTTTTGCGCCCTGTTTCTTTCGAAGGATTTTATTCAGTCAGGAAAGGACATACAGCGGATTCCGGAACGACGACCCGACGAGTTGCAGCCGGACTGACTTCCGTTTCCGGAACTATACGATCTCACCGAGGATAGCCTGTACCTGCGCCTGGAGATCGGTATGCAGCTGCATGGCACGCCCGGTACAGCCGTTCGAACGCAGCTCGTGTTCAAGACTTCGTGCCGTAGCGAGAGCCTCGTGCACTTTCAGTGATCCGATTGTATTCGCGAGGCTGTGAACAATGGCTGCGGCTTCCTCTACGTCGTTCTGTTCGAGGGATGTACGGAGGCGAATCATGCGCTCAGGCGTTTCTTCGACGAAGATACCGAGTATCTCCTCGCCTATAGGCGCAGCATCTCCGCTGAACGCTGCGCGAAACTCCGAAAGAAGCGTCATTTCGGCGATTCCTTGCCTGATGCATACTCGGTCAACACCGACAGAAAGAGTTTCATGTATTCCGGCAAATCAGGGGGACGCCTGCTTGAAACGAGGTTCCGGTCCCGAACCGCCGGGATGTCTTCCCAGATTGCACCGGCGTTTTCCATGTCGTCGCGGATACCAGGGGTACTGGTAACCGTACGCCCCGAAAGTATGCCAGCGCTGATCAGCACCCAGCCCGCGTGGCAGATCTGACCAATGGGTTTACCGGCCGCGTCCATATCCTGGACAAAGTCGGTGACGTCCTTGAATCGCCGGATTTTGTCCGGCGCCCACCCGCCAGGCACCAACAGACCGTCACAACGGGCAGTACTCATATCGGAAAATGCGATATCGCTGCGTGCCGGGACGCCATACTTCCCGTGATATGTCTCGGCGGCCGTTTCGCCGGCAAAGACAACCTCTACACCGACTTCCCTGAGCCGCAGGACAGGATACCAGAGCTCCAGATCCTCAAAATCCTCATGAACAAGACTGATAACTCGCAGACCGTGCAGACTCATACTCACTCCCGTACCTTAAACCCTATCACGAAGTCCTTCGACAAACCGATCTATATGAGCTTCGGTCGTATCGAAACTTGTCATCCACCGGACAACGTGCCCCTCGCCTTCCCAGTCGTAAAAGTACTGAAGCTCCCGTGCCGGTTCAAGCAAAGACCCGGGTATGCGTGCGAACACGCCGTTCGCCTGGACCGGGTGAATGATCTCGATGCCCGGGATGCTCCGCACACCGTCAGCAAGGCGGCGTGCCATGGCGTTCGCGTGGCGGGCATTGCGCAACCACAGATCCCCTTCGAACATGGCCTGAAACTGCGCCGCGGCAAAGCGCATCTTGCTCGCGAGCTGAGTATGCTGTTTGCGCAGGAAGCTGATTGCGGTCGTATCGACCCTGTCGGTCCACACAAGAACAGCCTCGGCGTACATGGCACCATTCTTCGTCGCACCGAGACTCAGTACATCGACACCGACCTCGCTCGACAGGGCGGCGAGGCTGGTATCGAGGTGTGCACAGGCATTGGCATATCGCGCACCATCCATGTGTAAAAGCCATCCTGCTTCGCGGCACACCGATGCGATCCCGGCGAGTTCGTCGGCCGAATATACGGTACCGAGCTCCGTGGACTGGGTCACCGAGACCACACGGGGTACATTCTGATGCGGAATACGCGCAGCATCGATGCAGGCACGCAGATCATCTGCGTGTATTTTTCCTTCATGCGTGGCAACAGGCGTTAACTTGCACCCGACATTGCGCTCAGGTGCACCACATTCATCGGTCGCGATGTGCGAACAGTCGCTGCATAAAACCGCACCGTATGGCGGAGTCATGGCTGACAGTGCCAGGACATTCGCCCCGGTGCCGGTCAGGACAAAAAACACCTCCGTATTCCCGCCAAAACGCTGCCGAAGCACCTCAATCGCGTGTTCCGTAACCGTGTCATTTCCATAGCTCACGACATGACCGGTGTTGGCAGCGAACATGGCTTCGAGCACTTCTGGATGAACACCACTGCTGTTATCGCTTGCGAGCATGTGGAGGTCCGGATCGGGACTGATAAAATTCATGCACACTCCTCGTTTACATATTCATGGCCACGACGATTCGATCGCGCAGCTCCTTTCCGCGACTCGAATCCGGATGCAGGGAAAGCGCAGCATCGCAATCGGCAAGCGCCTGTTCACGGTCACCCATCGCAAAGTGCAGCTGACTCCGGCTCAACAGAGGGTCAAACTGAAACGGATCCCGCTGCAGGCATTCGTTAAAGTCCTCGAGAGCACGAGCCCTGTCCCCCTGCACTCGATAGACGATCCCGCGATAATAATAGGCCTTGGGATTGTTCTGGTCCTGCTCAACGGCCCTTGTAAAGTCCGCAAGCGCGTCCGGGTAGCTTCCCGACGCAAAGAGCGCCATGCCACGATGAATGTGAATGACTGCTCGAACCGCCGATCGGTTGTCGGTTTCGAGAATTCTGGTGTATAAGCGCACAGCCTCCTGAAAGCTCTTCCTGTTATGCGCATTCAGGGCTCGCAACAGAAGATTGTCGACCGAGTCCCCACCCGGAATCATGGACGTTGCGATCTCTTCGGGCACATCGGCCGGCACGGATTCCTGAGGCATCTCCCCGGTCGCTGGCTCCGCGGTTTCCCGAGCAGCGAATGAGCCCGGGTCGCCCGCAGTCGCGTCCTGAACGGTCGCCCAGAATGACCGCCGTCGGCGCTTCAGCTGTACGTGCAGCTGGCGCTGATAGTCCCGTATTTCCTGAAACACAATATCCGACAGGGACAGGTTCGCGTTGAGCGCGGCAAGTTTTCGCCGCAGCGGCTCGTCGAAAGGCGTGAACTCGGCCTTGTAGACCAGCTCGTGTTCGACTTCCGCCCATGCATCCTGCAGAATGGTCCGCAGCTGAATTTCGCA
>SKKC01000075.1 GCA_007121695.1 Spirochaetales bacterium
CTTTTGGGGTTTATTCATAACGCTCACATGGGGCCATACTGCGTCTAAAATATAGTCCGTGTCCCTCAGAACTTCAATCAAGAGCTGCGGATGCGGGGAAACTAATTACACGAGACCTTTTGTTGACATGGCGGCAGTACCCCTCGGGGCGAACGCCTTTCCAAGCGCAATACCAAAGGCCTTGAACATAGCCTCTGCCATGTGGTGGCCGTTCTCGCCGTAACGCGCATGCAGGTGTACGTTGCATCGGGAGCGAACGGCGAATGCGTAAAAGAACTCCCGTATCAGACTCAGATCAAAGGAACCCGCATGGCTTTGGGGGTAGTCGGCGTTGTACACGAGGTAGGGCCGTCCGCCAGCGTCAATGACGGCTTCGGCAAGCGCGTCGTCCATAGGTACCATCGCATGCGCGAAGCGAACGAGTCCTCCCTCGCTTAACACGTCCGAAAACGCATCTCCCAGCACGAGACCCGTGTCTTCGATTAGATGATGCGCGTCCACATCGGTGTCGCCATCTGCCTGTACGGTGAGTTGAAACCCACCATGAAACGACATTGCCGTCAGCATGTGATCAAAAAAGGGAACGGTCGTTTGTATGGAACTACCGTCCCTGCGTGTCAGATCAATAGAAAGCTGTATGTCCGTCTCGGCCGTTTTTCGTGACTGCCTGGATACTCTGCTCATGGATACCTCTCGATCGCTCACTGAATCTGCGCAAACGCATCCGATACGCGTGCGACCACTTCATTTATGCGAGCGTGATGTAGCTTATAATATGCCGGGTTGGCAATGATTGAAACCTCGATCTGTGCGAGTTCGCATATGACCTCGAGTCTGTTTGCCCGCAGGGTGGAGCCTGTTTCGACAAGATCGACAATGTACGGGGTCAGACCAAGTACCGGTGCGAGTTCGACTGACCCGTTCAGGCGTACCACGTCGACCGGGATGCCTCGCCGGTGAAAATAATCGCGTGTAAACTCGACGAACTTGGTCGCGACTGAAATGCTACCGTCTGATGCATCGAGCAGGCGATCAAGACCGAGCGTCTCGATGCTGTCGGGCGGGGTGGTTCGGCCTGCGAGTACCGAAGACGCCGTTGTGTTGTCCGCCGCCATGCACATACGGGTACCACCGAAGGGCAAGCGAAGCAGACGTACAAAGTCGTATCCGCTCTCGTAGAGGACGTCTTCTCCGCATACACCGAGACCTGCAATCCCGTGGTGAACATAGGTTGGCAGATCGCTGTTTTTCACCAGGAATCCCCGTATCCCGGCTGTGTCGTCGGTTGCCACGAGTTTCCGCCCCGAAAAACTCAGATGTATGCCTGCCTCCTGGAGGTGAGTATCGAGCTGTTCGAGCAGCCGCCCCTTCGGCAAGGCGATGGTGAGGAGGTCACTCATGAGGTGCCTCCGAAGAAGTGAAATCGAAGGACACGCGCTCGCCATTCTGTCGCCGCCGCTCGGCTTCCGCGAGTTGCGCTACAAAACTGTCCGTGCTGGCCTGCAGCGGCTGTACATCGGGGAGAGCCTCGATTGGCGAGAGCCGCTCGAGCCGTCGAAGCATGACGGAAAAGCCGACCGCCGCAGCTGGAAGCCCGAAGTGACCGTACAGCGAATCATAGCGTCCACCTGATGCCACCGCAGCCTCTGCCCCCTCCGCGTATGCCCTGAACGCGATACCGGTGTGGTAGGACTGCGCACCGAACTCCGAAAAGTCGACTCGTATGGCGTCCGCCGATGTTTCCGTGTTCATGACGGCCAGCGCGTCCTTCAGCCGCGTTGCGAGTCGCAGAACGTGCTGAATATCCGGCTGCAATGCTCGCGACAGCGTGTCAGGAAGCCCGCGGAGTTCGGTGGCTGTCTGCTCTGCGATTACGTCGGCGTTTCCGATGGACATGAGAATGCGAGCAAGGGATTCAGCGTGTGTACGATCGTAAACCCGGGTGAGTCTCCCGAGGAGTGACACCCGATCGTGGTTCTTCAGGGCGTCCTGTATCGACGCCTGGTCGTCTGACGAAAAAGATTCGGTGATCCGATCTACAACGCCTCGATGGCCAATATGCAGCACACAGCGACCCGGAAGTACCGCATCGATCGTCTTCATGGCGAGCGACAGTGTCTCGAGTTCTCCGGCCACACCGGTTTCGCCGATGAGCTCTGCGCCAATCTGGAAGTACTCGTTGCGGGAGATGTCCTCCCGTCGGGCATGGCGCAGAATCGCTTCGGCGTAATATACCCGAACCGGTAATGCGTCGGGGCGAACAAAGCGTGCCATGTGCTTGGCGAGAAAGAGGGTCGCATCCGAGCGTATGGCAATAAGCTCGCCTTCGCGGTCTATCAGGCGATAGATTTCACGTGCTGCGTCGCTGCGCACCAGCTCTGAAAACGCATCGTGATAATCGATCAAGGGGCTGTGCACGGGGAAGTATCCCCATTCCTCGAGTATGTTTCCGAGTCGGCTGACGGTATTCCGATGGCGCCACGCATCTTCAAGATACAGGCCCTCAGTCCCGGTCGGCTGATCGAGAACAGCTCGTGTTCGCGTTGTCACCTGCAATAACCTCCGTGTGGGTGCTGCGGCGACTATATCAGAGTTCCCCCGCTCATGTAACCGCGGCGCTTCAGGCGGTCTGTATACCAAAGAAATCAAGCTGTGATCCGCCGTACATGCGCGTATCGCGATGAAACAGCCCGTCGGGAACTCCGAGCTCCGACTTTGGATGATGAATCAGGATGATGGTGTCTTCGGTTACGATTCGTGAACGCGCAAGCGCTCCGAGCAGAGACGGGGCGTGTCGGTATCGAAACGGAGGATCAAGGTACACAATGTCGAATACCCGGTTTCTGGTAGCCTGTACATACCGTTCGGCAGGGACGAAGTGCACTTCGACGGGCGGGTCAGCCATGGACAGATTCCCGAGCATGATCGAACGTTTTCCGCGGTCTTTTTCGACTGTCACGACAGGTGAAGCACCGCGGCTGACAGCCTCGAGCGCGACGATGCCCGACCCGCCGAACAGGTCCAGAAACGAGAGTCCATGCAGCGGCCCGAGGATGCTGAACATACTCTCGCGCATCCGGTCCATGGTTGGCCGTATTTCGCCCGGCGGAACCTTGACCGTACGTCCGCGGAGCGTACCACCTGTAATTCTCATGAAGCCATGTCTCCCTGTATCACTCTGACCGTCGTGACTGGGTATACGTGCCAAGAGCACTTCGTAATCGTGCATGTTCGGGCGCAATCAGTCCACGGTCTTGTTCGGACAGATCGTGCGCAACCCGGGCTGCGGCCTGCAGGAGTTCGATGTCCTGCGACAGGTCGGCAATGGAGAGCTTCAGATACCCCGACTGCTCGACCCCGGTTACGTTTCCCGGTCCGCGAATCCGGAGGTCCTCCTCCGCGATTTCGAAGCCGTCATTGGACCGATGCATGACCTGCAGCCGTTGTTTGCCCGCTTCGGTAAGCTCTTCGGAGTACACCAAAAAGCAGTAACTCTGCAGGGAGCTGCGACCGACCCGACCCCGCAGCTGGTGGAGGGCGGACAGGCCGAACCGCTCGGCGTGTTCGATTACCATGCACGTCGCGTTCGGCACATCCACACCGACTTCAACGACGCTGGTTGCTACCAGAATGTCGATCTCGCCGCGGGTAAACGCAGCCATGGTAATGCCTTTTTCGCTCTCGGGTATGCGGGAGTGGACGAGACCGACCTTTCTGCCCGGAAACACCTCAGAGGCAAGCGTGTCACGCATGGCCGTTGCATCCTTCAGGCTGAGACTGCCGGAACCATCTACCAGAGGATAGACAAAATACGCCTGACGCCCGGCCGAAAGCTCCCGTTCCACCGCTCGATAGACTTTTTCCTCGTTTCCAAGACGTGCGAGATGCGTGAGTACGGGCTTTCTGCCAGCTGGCATGGAACGTATCGTGGAAACCGACAAGTGCCCGAAGAGGCTCAGGGCGAGTGTCCGGGGAATCGGTGTTGCGGTCATGAAAAGCGTATCAGGAATGAGTCCCTTCTGACGAAGCGAGGTTCGTTCGGCCACTCCAAACCGTTGCTGTTCGTCTATAATGACAAGCCGGAGCGAACGGAACGACACGGATCCGGTAAAGACCGCGTGGGTACCGATAAGAAAGTCTACCTCGCCGTTCTCGAGCGCCTGCAGAAGCGATGTGCGTATCGAACCCTTCAGGCCTCCGTGCAGGAAGGCCGTGCGAATACCGAACGGCTCGAGCAGGCGCGCCGCGGTATCAGCGTGCTGTCGTGCCAGCAGTTCGGTCGGAGCCATGAGCACACTCTGAAACCCTGCTTCTGCCTGAAATGCGACCGACATAAACGCAACGAGGGTCTTTCCCGAGCCAACATCGCCCTGGAGTAAACGGTTCATCGGGGTATCCGACGAACAGTCACGCCAGATGTCCTCGATGGCCTGTACCTGGTCTTCCGTGAGGGAGAACGGCAGAGTTGCGATGATTTTGGCCGCAACGTTCCGTGGAAGATCACGTGCCGGCCTGGCCCCCGCAACCTGGGCAGAGGCATGGTCAATGTGTGTCCGAAGCTGCAGCAGAAGCAGTTCTTCGGCCGCGAGACATTCCCTGGCCGCGGTTGCACGAGCGATCGAGTCAGGCTCGTGAAGCTGTCGGACGGCGACTGCCGTTGCGGGGCAGGAGTGGCCAATGCCCAGTGCCGATTTCACGTGGGGCGGGATCGTGTCTTCGAGATGGTCCGCGTATCCGTGTATGGCTTCCTGAATTGCATTCCGCAGTACGCCCTGCGAGAGGCGACCGCTCAGCGGATACACGGGAAGGACTTTACCGAACGAGCGTCTGTGTTCCTGTTCCGGCTCTACGTCAAAACCTGTTGACTGAACCTCGCCGTATCTGTTCATGACTTTTCCGTAGAATCGAACCTTTGAACCGGGTGTAAGAACCTGGGCGAGAAAGTCGCGTCCGAAGCATACGAGTGACAGCGCCGTGGTATCATCTGATGTGAGTACTTTCAGCGTGCGTCGCCCGTTCCGACCGTGAATGTACTCGTGTCGATACACTGTGATCAGGCAGTTTGCGGGAACGTCCTGCTTTAGCGCCTGCAGGATCGACACCGGTGTTCGGCGATCTTCGTACGATCGGGGAGAATGCAAAAGCAGATCGCGGATTGTAAATATGCCGAGTGTCCCCAGGTCGCTGGCCACCCGTGTGCCAATACCGCGAACACGGGAGCAGGGGTCGGA
>SKKC01000182.1 GCA_007121695.1 Spirochaetales bacterium
CCGACCACTTGAAATTTGTTTTCGATTTGTCATTATTCTATAGTGTGATATATTGGGGTCTGAAGGGACCGTGTGTTCAGACCAGTACCTAAATCCAGGCAAAGGAGCATAAGATGTCGGATATCCCAAGAAGTCCAAATGTATTCCATCCCCGCAAGCCATCGGCTGTCGGTTCACGGAACTCATTGGCGCAGGAAGGGCGTAATCAGAAAGGTGAGTATCAGCAGCTCATCGACGAGGAAGTAGAAAATATCCTCAAGGATATTGAGGTCAAGTTGCCGACCGAAGTTCTCGAGAAGCTCGACATTATGGGCGGGCTCAAAGAGAAACTCTACAACTATTACAACCAGAACTATCAGAACATGTTCAACCGTTTCATCGTCACAACTGAAGACGAAATGGTGAAAAAGGTTCGTAATTTCATCGACAAGGAAGAGAGCAAAGCACTCGCCCGCTACTCCCCCAAAGAGATTGCGGAAATGCTCGATCAGATTGCAGGTGCGGACAAGTTCAACACCGGCGAGATCGAGAAATCCATTGTAAACATGTACGGACACCTGCAGGGTCACATACAGCGTGGTATGAACGACCTTGAGAACGACACCAACTCACTGCTCCGGCAGAAGACGGACGTCGGTGCGTTTATCCGTGGTGAGAACGCGTATGCGGTTGTAAAGTGTGCGTTCAAGGATTCCGAGAGTAAGCCTCGGACCGTCAGCGACGTCAAACTTAGCGTGAACATTCTCGACAGCGAGCTTATCAGCCCGGTCTTCCAGTACCAGGTTACCGTGGAGTACCTTATCAAGGACCAGATCTCGCGCACTATCACGAACCTGATTGAACGCGAAATCGAGCGCTTCCAGGACGAACTGATAGACGAAGGAAAGGAAGAGCTTTCCGACGGCGAAGTCATGTTCGAGAAAATGAAGCGGGTTCCCAACTATACCGACGACGACTCGGAAGATGAGAACTCCAAGCGCTACACCTTCCTCGCAAAGAATCTTCTCGAGAAAATTGAAGGCCTTCGCGCGGAAATCGATCAGAAAGAGTTCGACCCGATCAATATTCGCGAGAACCTCAAGAAGATCGTCGACATGGAGAATATCCGGAACCGCGGTTTCAACACTGCTGTTAACTCCATCACATCGATTCTCGATACCTCAAAAATGGGGTACCAGTACATCGAGAACCTGAAGAACGCGCGCGAGCTCGTTATTCGGGAGTACGAGGACGTGGATTCCGCTCGGCTTCCGGATGAACGCTATCAACTGCGTCTCAAGTTCTACGATTCCGATCAGCTGAACGCGGAGCGGGAAGCCTACGACCAGCAGATGGAGCAGTTCAAGAACGAAATAAGCCATCTCTGGGACGTTGCCGAAGCCATTTATCAGAATGGTAAGAGCAGCTTCAAGATCAACGACTTCGAAGACCTTGCGAAGAGAGTGCGCGGACGCATCCGGAAGCAGAAAGAGCTTTCCGGTGACCCGATGTACGAAGACATGCAGAAGACCTGGAACGAGATCATACGTCTCAAGGCCGAAGACACCGACGTCGAGCGTCTGAATCAGACCTATCTCTACGAGAAGGAGCTGTTCAAGAAGATGCTCAAGCGCACCCGTGAAAAGGTCATGAATCAGTTCGGGTATCAGAATCCGCAGCCTCGTGTCATTCTCGACAAGCGCGTCGATTTCCTCGAGAAAGAGTTCGAGTCATTCGACTATCTGATTAATCCCTACCATATTCAGGCCGGACTTCTGCTGGATGTGGACATCTCCAGTATCAAGCGCAAGAAGTTTACGTTGAACGCAATGGCCAACGTTCTGAACGAGTTCCTCCATGGTGTTTCGAAGGGATTCCAGGATGCGGCATTCGCTCAGTTCAAGCGCCGACGGTCGACTGTTCGCGCGGATCTTAACCAGAGTTTCGGTGGTGAACCGGAACGCGTGGCTGGGGGTGGAGCGCCTTCAGGTGCAGCAGCAGGAGACGAGATTAAGGGTCGAGCCGACGTTACACCGTCGCGTTCAATGACTGACGATCTACAAGAGCTTTAAGTCCTATGGACAATACACTGAATGTTCTTTCAAGCAAGGCGGGGTTTAACTCCGCCTTGCGGCACTTCAAAACAGTCACACAGTTTGTGGGTCAGGTCGGTCGGGGTGCAAACCTCGCCGACCTGCTTAATGAGAGTCTCGATGCGGGAAAAGTCGAACGGCATCAGATCAAGCCTATCCTTTCAGCACTGCTCGAGGAAAAGTTCGAATACGCCGTTCGGGCCTGGAATCTTGGAGCTACCATCGAAGATCCCGCGCCAATCGTAAAAGTGCTGAGTGAATGGTCGGCGCTCGAACTCGTTCTGGTCTACCATCACCCGCAGACGGGGATTTTTGTGGTGAACCCGAAACGTCTCGAACACTTCGAGCCCATAGGCAGCATGGTACGGGACGAGCTCGCCGTATTGTACGTCGGTGGAGCCTCAGACGAAGACGTGAAACCGGCCACCGTCGCGCAGGCGGCCGACGACTGCGTGGCATTGCTCGAAGGCGCGAAGATCAAGGGGAAAAAGGCCTACGTAAGCGAACGAAAGGCGAGTTTCGCGTCTCGTCCCCCTGCATACACGCCGCCGACCTCTGCGGATTCACGGCCTGCCGCGGCGGCCCCGACACCGTCTGCGCCGCAAGCGACGCCTGCTCAATCGACTGGTCGCATGCGAATGACGGCTCGCATACCGGTGAACGTCACGAACGAGCTGTTCCACAACGGCAATGTCGAAGCGTGGAAGCGAATAATTGAGTCCTATAAGTCAAAGTACACGGGGTTTGACGTTCTGATCTGGTACGAGAACGAACGAATTAACGACATTAACGCGCTGTTCAAGTGGGGAAAAGTCAAGCATGGAACGCCGATCATGATCAGCGTTGTGGGCGAGAATCCCACGGATATTTCAAAGCTTCGTCGGTATCTGTTCGAAGGTGCAAGCCCCCGGTTTGAAGCGTTTCTGCATGGAGCAGTTGACCGTACGCTTGAGCTGTTCTAGGCAGCGCAGTATTAACCTATTCCTGAATACGGATACCCGAAGGGGAGTATCAGACACATGAAAACGTATCACGCTTTTAATTCGAAAGAGTATCTCGCAGATCCGAACGGCTTCGACGAGCTTGGAAGCCGCGGCAAGCGGGTCATGGAGCTTGCATCGCTCGGGCTGCCCATCGCCCCGGGGTTTGTTCTTACCAGCGAAACGCTCGGCTCAGTGTCCGATGTCGTTGATGCTGAACGGGAATTCTTTGTAGAACCTATCCGGAAAATGGAAGGCTGGATGGACAAGGGTTTCGACGATCCGTCGAACCCGATGCTCATTAAGGTCGTCGAGAGCCCTATGCTTAACATGGTCAATACCTTCTCGACCATTCACAACATAGGCTTGCACAAGCACACAGTCGAAGGGTTTGCGAAACACGTCGGAGACGATTTCGCGTATCACGAACTGGCCAATGTGCTGATAAAAATGATGCAGCTTGAGCGTCTCGGAGAGGTAACAGCTGCCCGAGCGAAAAAGCTTGATGCGTTCGAAGCGGATCTACGTAAAGCGAAAAAAAAGTCAGCTGTCGAAAAGTCCATGGAAAAGTACTCGGATATCTATCCCGAGGCGGTTCTTACCGATGGATTTGCGCAGCTTGTCTGGGTCATTGATCGCTATAAGGCCCTGTTCGCGACAAGACCCACGAGCGAAGACTCGGCGCTCATGGTGCAGTCGATGGTTTTTGGCAATTACGGCCAGGAAAGCTACTTTGGCAGCTACTATACTCACGACATAATATCGGGTGAAGACCGGATTTCCGGCGAGTTCTTCCCTGAAGCGTTCGACGACCGAAAGGTTGCCGGGAAAGCCATCGGAAAGATTACGCCGAAGGTCCGCAAGGAACTCGAGCGTATCGGCTCTGAGCTCGAGTCGAGGTTCAAGGAAATCCGACAGGTCAGGTTCACCGTCGAAAGCGGAAAATTGTGGGTCATAGACCAGTTCGCAGCGGAAAACCGTTCGACCCAGGCAGAGATAAAGACGCTTCTGGATCTGCACCGAAAAGGAATCGTTGACGCTGAGTATGTCATAAACGCCATCAAGCCCGGTCGCTTGAGCGAACTGCTCCACCCGGCTCTGGATCTCACGTCAGTGAAAAAGTTCGGGAGCATCAGCGGCGGCATCGCAGGTGCTGTCGGAGCCGCGATTGGCCGGGTTTATTTTTCGACCGACGCGTTGCTCAAGGAGTATCGCCGGGCGACGCAGGCCGGAGAAGACAACAATCTGATTCTTGCGATGCCCTCCACCTATGCGGAAGACGTGAAAGCGATCGAAGTAGCGAAAGGTGTATTGAGCACCGAAGGCGGGTATGCTTCACACGCGCCTGTCGTTGCACGTAGTCTCGGAAAGGTTGCTCTGGTGTTCCCCGATGGTTCATTCGCGAAATCTCAGCTGAAGCTGGGGCAGAAGACCATTAAGGAAGGCGACTACATTACGATGAGTGTGCCGTACTACGACGAGCCGACGGTGTATCTTGGTAAAGCGTCGCTTACCGAGCCGAATCCGGCAGGGAGCGGACTTCTTGAACTGCTCGAGCTCATACAGGAGCAGATCGGAGACTTTGACGTTGAGGCAAACGCAGACCAGCCAAAAGACGCCGAGCTGGCAGCGATGTTCAAGGCAGCGGGCATAGGCCTGTGCCGAACGGAACACATGTTCTTTGCCGAAGACAGAATCAACGAGTTCCGGTCCATGATTCTGGCTGGCGACAAGGCACAACGTGAAAAGTCCCTGGCAAAACTCGAAAAGATGCAGGTATCGGACTTCTACAAGCTGTTCAAGATCATGGCAGGAAAGCCTGTCACGATTCGGCTCCTGGATGCTCCGTTGCACGAGTTTCTGCCACATGGTGTCGACAGCATGAAGCAGTTCGTGTCCTTCATGCGCAAGAAGTATCCGAAAATGACAGCAACCGAAATACAGCAGCGGTGCGACCTCCTGAAAGAGGTAAACCCCATGCTCGGTCATCGAGGCGTGCGTGTCGCTATCAGCTACCCCGAGATATACAACATGCAGGTCCGTGCGATCTTCGAAGCGGCATACAAATTAAAGAAAGAAAAAGTCGAAGCAGTCATCGAGATAATGGTGCCGCTGGTCATGAGTTCCAACGAGATCAAGACTATCCGCAACGGAAAG
>SKKC01000317.1 GCA_007121695.1 Spirochaetales bacterium
AGAAACAGCACGACGCCGATCCACCCCCAGACTCCGAACGGACGTGAGTTCGAAACCGTTGTAAATGCAAGCGTAAGGTAGATGATGAGAAGCCAGACACCGACCACGGCAGCTTCCGAGGGTGGCATGGGGCGGGGCAGGAGCACGAGTACGGTCAGGGCCATTCGAAGCGCGATGACTGTCAAAACCCCGATCATAAGCAGGTTCCGCGTCGGCAAGCTTGGTTCGGACGACGCAAGAATCGATCCAAGCGAAGCCGCGGCAACTGCCTGAACTATCAGCCACAACACAATATGCGGACGTATGCGACTTGTTTTCAGTGCGCTCATGAAGATAATCGTACACCCTCCGCTTTTGTGTTACCATGGCACCCGCAAGGAGCACTACATGAGCATACACGGCTTTCATCACGTCGCAATCAGAACAAGAGACTTTGACCGTTCACTTCAGTTTTATCGCGAGGTTTTCGGGTTTGAGCCCACCGTCTCCTGGGGTGCTGCCGGTTCCAGGGCAGTCATGCTTGCGGTTGGTTCGGGTGGGCATATCGAGATCTTCGAGCGTCCGGCAGAGAGCTGGGATTCCGAGGCTGCGCTTCTGCACATTGCCCTGCGCACCGACACCTGCGACGAACTGACCGAGCGCGCCCGGTCAGCTGGTGCAGAGATCACCGTCGAGCCCAAGGATGTCGACATTCCGAGTGATCCCCCGTACGCGGTTCGCCTTTCGTTCTTCAAGGGCCCCGACGGCGAGATCATCGAACTGTTTCAGGAGCGATAGGGGAATACGGCGAGTGGCTTACTCGTCCTGCATGAGTGCCGACCGTCCGCCGTCAACCAGTAGCGTCGTGCCATTTATGAACTGCGCGTACTCGCTGTACAGAAAGGCACACAGCCCGCCAATTTCGTCTACCGTTCCGATGCGACCGACCGGGTGGCGTTGTTCTGTCCGCTCCCGTTCAGCTGCAGGATCGGGAAAGGAATCGAACCAGGTCTGATTCCCGTCGGTGTCGATAAAGCCTGGCGCAATGCCTACAGCTCGTATCTCGGGACCCCATTCCAGGGCGAGCGACTGCACAAGAGCGGTCAACGCGTTCTTCGCGACGTTGTAGGGAAAGCAGCCGGGAATGGTGGCGTACGCGTGGTTCGAGGTCATTACGATGTATACAGCTTTTCGCTTCTGCCTGCAGGACGACTCGCGCAGTGCCTCTTTTGAGGCCTGGGCCAGAAGCCAGTGTGATCGCAAGTCCAGGTCCATACACGCGTTCCACGCTGAAAGGTCGCAGCCATCGACTCCTTCGAACACGTTCCGGCCAGCGTTCGATACAACGATGTCCAGGCCTCCGAAGCGGCTCACCGCTGCCTCCACCAGCTTTCGGGGTGCTTCCGCTTCTGCGATGTCTATTGAGCGGTATTCGGCCTCCACGTCGAACGCGGTAACAGTGTCGAGAAACGTCTGCGCTCCAGAGCTGTCCCGGGCCCGACGGCCGCAGCCAAAGACATTGCAACCGCTTTCCGCGAGCGAACGCGCTACGCCGAGTCCAATGCCGCTGCTGACTCCCGTGACCAAAGCGGTGCTCCCTGCGTAATCAATCGTCAGTGCCATAGCGTTTGTCCTCCTGCGTCTTACACGTAAAAGCCGTCGCGGGCCGTTCGTACGCCCGGGTGTTTCTCGAGTTCCTCTTCCACCAGGTCGACACCAAGGCCTGGTCGTTCGCTCAGGTGAAGGATTCCGTTTCGTACATCAATCGGTTCGGTAATGACCGTATCTCTCCATGCGACGTCGGTGAACATGAATTCCTGCCGGAAGAAGTTTGGAATCGACGCGCACACGTGCGCACTCGCGAGCGTGCTCAAGGGACCGTTCGGATTATGCGGGGCAATAAGGGTCTGATATGTTTCGGCCATGGTTGCGATGCGCTTCATCTCGCTCGGTCCCCCGCAACGGGTAATATCCGGCATGACAATGTCACAGATGTTTTTCTCGAACACCGGACGGAATCCTGCACGCGTATAGTGCCGTTCTCCAACGCAGATAGCCATGTCTGCCGGTATGCGCTGTCGAAATGCCGCGAGTGTGTCCACGTTCTCGGGTCCGACCGGTTCTTCGAACCAGCTGATGCGAAAGGGACGCATTCGCTGGGCCATGTCCACAGCGGTGGCGAAGTTCAGAAGCGCGTGTGTTTCTATCATAATGAGCGCGTCCGGGCCCATCGATTCCCGTACCGCTGCCACAACAGCAACAGCTCGGGCGCGCTCGAACTCTGTCAGCTCGAGGTTCGAGGATAAATCATCACCATAGAAATAGTTTGTATGTGCAAACGGATCGAGCTTTACCCCCGTGAATCCGGCTTCGCGAACCGCCTCGGCGGCTTTTCCGTAGGATTCGGGTGTGAACTCTGCCGTCGTAAACCAGTAATTTGCGTATAGGGGTATCTCTGTGCGAAACGCGCCTCCTAGTAGCTCATACATCGGCATGCCGCAGTACTTCGCCTTCAGGTCAAGCAGTGCCATGTCGATACCGCTGATCGCACAGAGCGACGCGCCGTAGGGGCCGATCCAGTTCAGATCCCGATACAGCTTGGTCCACGTGTAGTCGGTTTTGAGGGGGTCCATACCGATGATTCGCTCACCAGCGTGACGCGCTGCGGCTTCTATAACAGGGCTCCCGGGCCAGTTTGTTGCCTCGCCTATACCGGTGTGGCCGGTATCCGTGTAGATTTTAATAAGTGTCCAGTTGTACTTGATTCCTTCGACAAGCCAGACCTGTACGTCGGTAATCTTCATGTGTGTGTCTCCCTGTCTTAGAGTACGCCATAGGTACGAAAGGCCTCGGCCGCGCCCATGCCCTCTAGAATCGCCTGACGCACGGTACTCTCTGTTCGCGCCTTTTCGAACGCGCGTTCGAATACCTCGGTCTCGTGGTCGCGTGGTACAACGAGCACGCCGTCGATATCTGCTACTACAATATCCCCGGGATGCACGGGAATTCCGCTGACTTCAATGGGTACCCGGAAATCGATGACCTTTCCCCGGCCACGTTGGTCCTGTGCGTAGGGACCAAAGGAGTACACGGGAAATCCGAGATCCAGAATTCCTTCGCTGTCGCGGATATATCCCTCGCACACCGCTCCGACCGCCCCGCGCGCTTTCATGGCCGTGGCCATGAGCTCACCGACCAGGGCATAGCGGGTACTTGCCCCGGCACAGACGTATACCTCGTCCTGCTTCAGGTCATCGAGGGCCTCAAGCATGCGCCCGAAGGGGAGCGTGCGTTCGTCATCGCTCACGCGTGAGGCCGACTGATCGTCGAAAACATCTGCTTCGAGAACAGTCATAGCCCGGCCGATCAGGAGCGGAACACCGGGCCCCTGCTGCAGCGGCCGAATCTGCGGCGCGAGAAACTGGTGTCGCAGGCCCAGCTGATCGCAGATGTCGCCAATGACTGCTGTGTAAAGTTCTGTTCGCGCCTGTGCAAAAAGATCTGCATCGCTTTTGAATAACAGCATGCTTACCGTCCTTTTCGTTCTGAATAGTGTGATGATGAAATTGTCCATGTTCCGGACACTGTGTCCCCGGACTCAAGCGTGTGAACCCGGTAGTAGGGCTCTACGAAGGGCTCGCTCCCGGCTGCGGCGATCGATAGAAGTAGAATCGCCGAACCACCAGGAAGCACTCGCAGGTGAGCGGGGCCGGACGGTTGTACGCTGAAACAGGTTCCGTCGCTCGTTTCGAAATGTACTTCGGTAACGTTTCGCTTCGTTGCAATCCAGTCCGGACTATCCTGTTCCGAACGGGACACCGAGCCCTGGGTACGACCGACATGGTTATCCGGATAGCAGCTGTGGTCGCCGCTCCGTGTCCATTCGAGACGGACCACCGGACTTTTCAGTCGAAGGACGACTCCCGCCTGCCAGGGATCAACGCTCTCCCGAACAGTCCAGCGATACGTTAGATCGACATGGCCTGAAGCGTTTTCTGAATGACTCCAGGAAAACGAGCCGTCTGCGCAGAGCGTCCCGCACTGGTTTTGAAGTACGATCGGCTTATAGTCCGTGAGTTTCTTCGGTTCGGCAACAAAGTGCCGGGGTACGACAAAGGGCTCACAGGATTCCACCGGGACATCGGCGGACCGTAGAACTGCGTTGTCTGTTCCGGGATCCACGTGGACATGGTCGCTACGCAAGGTCTCTTCGTCGATCACCTGCCCCGATGGAGACCGCACCTCGAAGCACACCGGTGCTCTCGCCTCGTTTGCAGTCGCTGGCAGCGGTATTTTTAGTTCCCGCCGGTCGGTACCCGAGAGCTCATTGATGGACAGGATACCGGAGTCGTCGCCGCATCGCCAGTAGAGTTCGTACTTGGACAGGAGCTCTGATGCGAGCTGTGTCTCAACAGGTACGATGAGGTAGCGTTGCCCCGGCACAACGCGGGCGTTGCGGATCACAAGTTTCACCGGCGAGTAGGCCTTCCGCAGATGGTAATGTTCAGGCTTTGTGTGGCGGTCTCCGCTGATCACGCCCCAGTGGCCGTATCCTATGAGGCGCCCGTCCTGACTCGAGAAACACTCGTCGACACCTGACCAGACAGAGCCGCCGAGAAATGCGGGTGTGCTTCGTATCGCGTCCCACGCAGCGGAGATCGCCTGCCACCACAGGTCTCGCACCCCTGGGTCGGTTTCTAGTTCGCTCCGGTTGTAACAGTTAATATGGCAGTATTCGTCAAACAACATGGGACGCGTGGACGTTGCGTATTTCGCAAGGCCCTCAGGCCCCGGATAATGGTGTACAGCGATCTGGCAGAATGCTGCATCGTCTTCTCTGTAGTCTGCCCAGTTAAATGTACGAAGTCGCCCGGGGTCGATCTGATCCAGGGCGCGGGCAGCCGTCTCAAACGGCGGTGCCCATAGAGACTCGTTTGCGAGTGACCAGATCATGACCGACGGGTGGTCCCCGTACAGGTGAAGCATTCTGAGACATGAAGAAACGATGCTGTCGTGCCATGTCGCCTGTTCTTTGCGGCTGAGTTCGTCCCATGGCATCGAACGACGGTCCGAGTTGTCGTAGGGGGCAAATCCGAACGCCCAGCACACTGGTGCTTCGACTTCGACAAATATTCCGGCTGCGTCGGTAGCGTCCACGAGTTCTTCGTTCGGGGGGTAATGCGACGTGCGTATAAAGTTCACGTTCGCGTTGCGAAAGAGCTCTACGTCGGTATCGCAGAGCCCGGGCACGTACGCACGGCCAGCTGTTGGGTGTGCATCGTGTCTGCAGACACCGCGCAGTTTGACAGGGTTTCCGTTTACGCGCACCGTCGTGCCGGTGACTTCGACAGTACGCAGACCGATGCGCCGTTCGTACCGTGCCGAGTGCGTGCCGTCTCCTGTATGAAGCAGAAGTGTATAGCAAAAGGGGTCTTCCGGACTCCACAGACGCGGACTATCAACTTTGAAGGTAAGTGTGTACCGGAACGGAGAAGTAGTGTCATGGGATACGGTCGCCATCGACGCAGTGTGGGCTTCCTGGTCAAACAGTTCAGCCCGAATGTGCTTCGATGTTGAATCGGATGCGTTCAGCCTGTGGCCTGCAAGTACACCGTCGATCTGCACGGACGCCGCGCCAGCACCATCCAGTCGGGTTTGTACAATGAGCCCTGCAGGAAAGATGTCGGGTAGTCTCAGTAGTCGAATCTGGCGCAGGATACCAGTCAGGGGGTGATCGGCGTACTGCGAAGCTTTCGCAATCTCATCCGCCGTGGTTCCGGAGGTCGATGCGATGACGAGTTCGTTCTCGGAGTCCCAGACGCAGTTTTCCGTCAGATCGTAGGCGGTCGGCAGAAAAGCGCTGTCGTCTGTGCCAACATCGGTTCCATTCAGCCAGACCTGTGAACCACCGTGCACGCAATCGATGCGGAGTACGACCCGGTATCCCTGCCAGTCTTCGGGGAGTACAAAACGGGTCCGCAGCAGAACGGTCGAGTCTTCATCGATCTGCATTCCTTGCAGAAAGCATTCTCCCGGAACGGTTACTACAGTCTTCGAGTGATCGTGTCCTGAGACCGAAGCATGCCACTGACCGGAAAGATCAATAACAGGATCAGATGTATCGGTATCTGCGATCGGTATAAGCGGGACGACCGAGTGGGACCGCCCGCAGCTGATTGTCTGTACGCGCATGTTGTGCCAGAGTATTGGTGAGTCGGAGTTTTTGGGAATGGCTTTTCGTACCGGAGATGAAGAATCGTGCCACATGTGAATCGAGTCTACGCACCGCGAGTACACAACGCCGCCGTAGCATCCGTAAAAACGGTCTGGGAGGTAGTGGCAGATGAAACCTACCATGGACTGCATGAGGCTGGGCTTCCGGCCAATGGACTTTTCGTTTCGGTACAGGGTTCAGGAATCGTTCGCCTCGGAGAGTCCGACCGGCATGAACTCTATTCCGTCGACTCGCCGCAGTTCATGTTCGTACCACGCGGGATACCGTGCAGCTACTGGTCGCGCAGTGCGGTCAACTGGAAGTTTTTTTACGTCGAGTTCGATGCTCTGAAGAGCCTTGAGACACTCGGAATGACGTATTCGCGTCCCTACGATCTTCCGGTGTCTGGTCCAGCACTACAGCACTGTCGGAGAATGATTCGCGAACTCGCCGGACACAGCCCGGAAGCCGATGTTGCTGCTGCGGGTGAGTTTACCCGGCTGCTCGTGTATCTCGCCCGAATGCAGAAGCATCTGGAACCGGGCAGGCCGCTCGCCCGGGCGTGCGGGGAAGCGAAAGGACAGGACGACGCGATCCGGCGTTTACTGGTGTGGATGGAACGGCATGTCGAGGGACGACACGGTGTATCCGATTTCGTGACAGTGTCCGGCTTGTCTCGCCGGCAGCTGTACCGGAGGTTTCACCGCGTGACCGGAATATCACCCAAGCAGTATTTTCTCGCGCTCAAAATCCAAGCGGCAAGTCGAAGGCTGCATGCGACCCCGGACACGGTGGCAATGATCGCCGAGCGATATGCGTTCGCCGACGCGTATCATTTTTCCCGGGCATTTTCGCAGTATATGGGATGTGCTCCGCGTGCGTACCGTCGGATGGTACTACCCCAGTCCGTGGATGGATCTGAAGCGAGTGGGTGATATACCTTCCGATCGCCGAAACACCGTACCAAAGTAGCTTTCACTGTCATAGCCGACCGACCGGGCAACGTCCCGAATGCGCATGTCCGGGTGTTCAATCAGAAGTAGTTTGCTCTTCGCAATGCGGACACTCGCCACATACTCGAAGGGTCGGGTGTTGAGATACGCACGAAACAGCCGGCACAGGTATTGCGGAGATACAGAGACCTGCTTTGCCAGATCGGTAATCTGCACGGGCCGGGCGTAGTGTTCGTCTATGTATCGGAAAACCGGTGTCAGGCGATTGTGGTAGGAGACCTGCGGGTCCTCGTCCCGAAAATGGGTCAGGCGGGCAAGCAGCATCAGCACCGAATACGCAATGGCCGAACACTCTTCGCCGCGCGGGTCACTTCCCGATTTGATGATACCGAGTGCCCGATGCAGTTCGGCCGAGATCTGTTCCTGATGAACAACCGAATACACCCCTGAATCCGACCTGCCGATGCTGTCGAGCACTCCGGCCACACTGTTTCCTTCGAATGCAATCCAGTCGACCATCCAGGGTGCGGCACCATCTGCGTGATAATGGTGGGGCACTCCCGGATGAATCAGCAGCCCTTCCCCCGGAGTTATGTCGAGTGTCTGCCCGGCCAGTGTCAGCGTACCGGATCCCGAGATCGTCTGTACCCACACGAACGACGGGTATCCAAACGGTCTGTTGATCGGTTCCTGGTCCCAGTCGCATCCGACGCCAACCAGATAGAACGGCAGAAGTTTCGTCTGTTCAGTCAGCGTTGCGTAAATAAACCGATCGTCCCGTGAGTATTTCATGGTTCAGCGTCAGATTAAGATACCTTGCTTTTGTTTCATATATTGATACATTATCGCATTTTTTCTCACCATAGAAGCCTCTATATCGCATGATGCACGAATATTGATGAATAAAGCTACGCGTCCTGTTTCAGATACGGCGAAGGTGGTTAACAAGTTACTGTTGCGGTCTGCTTGGAATGGCTTCATAGTTTCCAGATCGGGGACTGACCATATGTAGCTCAAAGGGTGAACGTATGTCCGTTCCAAAGAACACACAAGGAGGTCGTATTATGAAACGACACTATATTGGCCGCACGCTCGTTTTCTTATTGATTGCGTTTCTGAGCGCAGGCATGCTTTTCGCCGGTGGTGGGCAGGAAGTAGCAGGTCCCGCAGGAGTGGATCTGGATGCCGAACCTGAGGGGACTATCGAGGTCTGGGGTTGGAATGTCGCTGCAAGTTCTTTGCAGGTAACAGCAGACCTGTTCATGGAACTCTATCCGAACGTGGAAGTAATCGTGTCAGATATCGGGCGTACCGACGTCTATGACCGTGTAACCGTCGGTCTTGCGGCCGATGGCGCGGGTCTTCCCGATGTTATTCAGCTGGACGAGCGTCTGCCGTCGTTCAGTTATAATTTCCCCGGCGGATTTATGGATCTGACGGAGCTTATGCAGCCGTACATGGATCAGATCGACCCCAGCAAGATCCCGGTAATCTCACACGAAGGTAACATAATCGCGGCACCGTGGGACTCCGGTCCGGTCGGCGTGTTTTTCCGCCGTGATCTTTTTGAAGCAGCCGGAGTGAATCCGGATGACATCGAAACGTGGGACGACTATCTTGCAGCTGGTGAAGCGATTCTCGAAGCGACTGGTGCCCGTCTGTTCCAGGTCGACATGGCTAATGACGACGGAACATTTCGCATGCTCCTGAACCAGGTTGGAAACTTCTACTTCAACGAGGCTGGCGAGATAATTATCCACCACGAACCGGCTGTTCGTGCAATGGAGTTCCTGGCAGAAGCTCACGCGCGAGGTCTGGTCCTGAACACCCCTTCGTGGGATGCAATCCTGACCGCGACCGCGAACGGTGATCTTGCAACGATTCCCTTTGGCGTATGGTATTCCGGTTCCATTAAAGATGTTGCCCCCGATTTGTCCGGGCAGTGGGGAGCATTCCCTTTGCCAGCCGCTGAACCGGGCGCGAACCGAGCCGCCAATCTTGGCGGATCGAACCTGGTGATTCCGGCGAACACGTCGAATCCGACCGCCGCATGGCGCTTTGCCGAGTTCAGTGTCCTGACTGTCGAAGGTCAGATGGCGATCATGGAAGCCTACGGAATTTTCCCTTCGTTCCTTCCCGCTCTCGAAACGGATTTCTTCGCTGAACCCGATCCGTTCTTTGGTGGACAGGAGGTCTGGCAGGTATTCGTGCAGCAGGTTCCAGATATTCCGCCAATCAACTATACCTCGGACTTTACGGTAGCCGAGCAGATCATTACCGATGCTCAGGCGGCAGTGCTGCTGGAAGGTGCTGATCCGCGAACCGCTCTCCGTGCGGCAGCCGAAGAGATCGCACGGCAGACTGGTCGAACCATGGCTCGGGAGTAAACGTTCGTTCGAGTTGTTTTTTTTCCGGATTACCCGTTTGCCAGGTCTTCCTGGTAAACGGGTTTCTTGAATTTCGGCATTGACGCTCCGAAATAGTGTAGTAGAAGGGGATGAGGCACGTGCATACCGCGAGATTACTAAACAAGAAAACCGCTCCATACATTTTTCTGACGCCGGTTCTGATCCTCTTTTTCAGTTTTATGCTGTTCCCCATTATTCAGTCGTTCATTTACAGCTTTCAGATCTTCCAGCAGGGCAGTTTTCGATTCGTTGGTCTTGCAAATTACCGGGATCTCTTGAACGACCAGCTGTTTCGGCTGACTATGTTCAATACCTTTCTGCTTTTGTTCGTGCAGGTACCGATACAGCTGACGCTTGCTCTTATTATTGCGAATCTCATGAACTCGCGCCGGCTCCGCCTTCGGGGGTTTTTCCGTGTCAGTTACTTTTTACCCGCTTTGACCGCGCTTGTGGCGTACGCGATTGTCTTTCAGGTCATTCTGAACGAAAACCATGGGGTCATGAACTTTGTGGTTCGCTCGCTCGGGTTTGAGCCTGCACCGTGGCTTTCCAGCCGCAACTGGGCACGTGCGTCACTAATGGGGGCAATTACCTGGCGCTGGACTGGCTACAACATGGTGATTATGCTTGCAGGGCTACAGTCCATTCCGAACGATCTGTACGAGTCGGCGTCGATCGACGGTGCTTCCTCGCTCAGACAGTTCAAATCCATAACGATCCCAATGCTAAAACCGATCATACTGTTTTGTGCCGTACTATCGACCGTTGGAACGCTGCAGTTGTTCGATGAGTCGTTTATCCTGACCCGGGGAGGTCCGAACAATGCGACCCGAACGATAACGCACTATCTGTATCAGCAGGGATTTCAACGGGCCCGGTTCGGCTACGCGTCGGCGATAAGTTATGTAATGGTCGCCTTTATCGCGATACTCTCGTACATACAGTTCAAGATAGCAGGAGAGAAAGAATGAAGGCGGTCGAGGTCCGAAAGGCGATCGGAACAGTATCGCTTCACGCTGTCCTGGGACTTGGTGCCCTTGTCTCGCTGTTTCCGTTTTACTGGATGTTCATTTCTGCTACGAAGACAACCAGCCAGATTTTCGCCACACCGCCGTCGCTGCTGCCGAGTGTACATTTCATTCGCAACTTTACGGCTCTGGTCGATCGAATCGCATTTCTCCGGGTAATCTGGAACTCGTTTTTTATTGCCGTTGTGTTCTGTGTTGTTACAGTCTTTCTGTGCTCGCTCGCCGGATATACGTTCGCCAAGTTCAAGTTCAAAGGCGATAAGATCATTTTCTCAATGATTCTTCTGACTCTCATGGTCCCGTACCAGGCAACGCTTATTCCGCTGTTCCGGTTTATGGTGTGGCTTGGCTGGTTGAACACCTATCAGGCAGTAATCCTTCCGACGGCAGCAAATGTGTTCGGCATATTTCTGATGAGGCAGAATATGTTGGGGGTCCCCGACTCGCTTCTCGAGGCTGCACGCATCGATGGTGCCGGCGAGTTCTCCATTTTTGCGCGCATCGTCATGCCGACAATGGTACCCGCCATTTCGGCGTTAACCATCTACATGTTCATGTTCCAATGGAACAACTTCATGTGGCCACTCATTATTTTGAGCCGAGATATGCGAACTATTCCCGTCGCGCTGTCGGGTATGGTCGCAGACGGGCAGGTTATTAACTACGGCGCTGTTCTTACCGGTACCACGCTGTCGACCTTTCCGATTATAGTACTGTTTCTCTTTATGCAGCGACAGTTTATTAGCGGCATCCTGAGCGGAGCGGTGAAAGGCTGAGCCTGTCACTGCCGCCGGCGCGTATGCAGCGCAGCGTGAAATAGACCATTCCGGCGGAAATCTGCTACAAGATACCCATGGCAGCTCACACAGAACCTACGGTCCTCCTGCTGACCCGTTCCGACGTCGCCTCGCTTATATCCATTTCAGCGTGCATCGACGCAATGGAGGAGGCGTTTCGTACGCACGCGAACGGTGGTAGTTTTGGCATTGGTATGATCCACGGCGAGCGCGATCATGTGGAGTGGCACCTGAAGTCCGGCGGGCTCGAGCTGCCGACGCCCGTGTACGCGCTCAAGGCGAACTCCGCGAGTTTTCTGAACCCCCAGCGGTTTGGCCTGCCATCGATCATGGGTGCCATTCTTCTGTTCGCGGCAGACCGCGCGACGCTGCTCGCGATCATGGACTCGACGGTAATCACGATTCAGAGAACCGCTGCTGCCACCGCAGTTGCTGCCCGGGCGCTCGCACGAGCAGACTCGTGTCGGGTAACGGTCATTGGGGCCGGGCGCCAGGCGCGTGCGCACGTGCTCGCACTACACGAGGTGTTTCCTGCTGCGAGTTTTGTTGTTTCCAGTCGGAACCCCGATCACGCTGTCGCGCTTGCGCACGAGCTTTCAACCAGAGAAGGTATTCCGACGCGGTCAGACGGCGACGCACGGACGGTGTGCGAAGGCGCAGATATCATTGTGACCTGTACGCCGGCACGGGAACCTGTGTTGAAAAGCGACTGGATACAGCCGGGAGTTTTCGTGGCCGCGGTGGGAGCCGACAGCCCGGATAAGAATGAAATAGAACCTGCCCTCTTTGGCAGGGCGCGTGTGATAACCGACATTACTGCTCAGTGCGCGGCCGTCGGTGACCTGCACCACGCGGTGGACAGCGGTGTCATGTCGGTGTCAGACGTACACGCAACACTGGGTGAAGTGCTTGCCGGCACGAAGCCCGGACGCGTGTCAGATCAGGACATTATTCTGTACGACGCGACCGGCAGCGCTATACAGGATGCCGCTGCGACCGCACTCGTGTACGAGGCTGCCTGCAGTGAAGGCCGCGGAACGAGCATGGCGCTGTGGAGCTGAGGCTCACGAAGTCACGAACTCACTGAAGGAAAGTGGTATTCGATAATACCGTCGGCGCTGCAGGTCTGGACTACGTACCCCCTGGCGGTCATTGAGTCGAGTGTTGTCTGGGCTTCATCGAGCGGTATGCGAAGACGCGAGCCGACCTGCACGACCGTAAGTGTGCCGCCGAGCTCCCCGGCGAGCTGCAGAAGGGCCTGTTCGATGTATGCGGGCCGTTCGCGGCGCCGCTTCAGCTGCACGTGCAGCCGTTTCAGCATCTTTACTATCCCTGATGTTACCGGAAGCACTCCCAGTAAGACAAAGGGGTAGATCATCCACCCGTGGCTGAAAACGAAATAGCCGATGCCGAATGCGATTCCGGCGAGCAGGCCAAATGAAACGTCCGAGCTCCCGCCGCCCGCCACGTCCTTGAACAGCGATTCCGGTTCGGGTGGAATGCGAATGTCGCTCTTGCTGTGTCGTGCTCGTGGTGCTCCCGACACGTGCGCCTGAGCCGCCTGTTTTGCCTCGTCGGGAAGGGATTCCCATTTCTGCACCGCCGTGTCCATGACCCGTTCGACAAGCGAGAAAACCGTGTTTTCTATCTGGCTCCCGAGTCGTTCCCCAAGGTCGGTCTCGTGCTTGGTCTCAGAACGTTCCCGGCGGGTACGGAAGATGTCTTCCCGCTCCTGAAGCATGCGCTGCTTTATTCTGTCAAACTCGGCGTGTGAACTGTCGTTTGCAGCTTCGGTTTCGTGCCCTGTCGTGACTTCGTACAGCGTCATCTCACGGCGTATATTTTTCAGGTGTTTTCGACCGAGTGGGCGGAACTCGTGCGTGACTGCATTCGCGGCATGCCGGTACACGTCCTCGGTTACGCAGATTCCACCGGGCCGGGCGTAGGGCTGTATGCGAGCTGCGATGTTGACGCCGTTTCCGAAGGCCCGGCCTTCGTCCCGGACGATTTCGCCGAGGTGTATGCCGATCCGAAGCAGGAAGCGCTCCCGTTCCGGGCATTCCGTGTTGCGTGCCGCAACAGCGGTCTGTACCGAGATGGAACACAGGATAGCCTGGCGCAGGGTGGGAAAGAGCAGAAACAGCCCGTCGCCTATCGCGTCCACGATTTCTCCCCCGTGCGACTCGATCAGCGGTAACACGATGCCGTTGTGCTCGCGTAACAGCTGTATGGTCCGGCCTTCGTCTTCCTCCATGAGCCGCGAGTAGCCGACTATGTCTGTAAACACGATCGCTGCCAGTTGTGCGCTTGATTCGCTCATAACAACCCTTCCGAGGTGGGTGAATTCCTGTCTGGCGGACTGGCGGCCAGTTCCGCTGCTGCCTGTTTTACCAGTTGTGACTTTCCCCGTCTGCACACGAGAACGGCACCGTTCTTTACGACGACAATGACGTCGTCCACGCCGCAGACGGCAACGGGCAGGTCCGACAGCACGAAGCTGCGTGCGGATTCGACGGTGACGGTAGCCGGGCCGCCGGGCTGCGGCCGAATATCTGAATCGTGAAGCGCTGCGATTTCGTCCCAGCTGCCGACGTCGTTCCAGGAAAACGATGCGGGCACAACCGCCGCATGGCGCGCGCGTTCCATGACCGCGTAATCTATGGAGATTGACGGCAGCGAGGCGTATGCCTGCGAGGACTCAGGCGCGTACACGGGCACGTGTCCGGATTCCTGTTCGACCAGCGTAATACGGGCGTCGCCCGAGGCTGAGCCGCTGCACAGGGCGGAGTGTATGTCCGGCGCGTGTGTCGCAAGCTCGTCTGTAAACGCCATACGGGAAAACACGAACATGCCGGAATTCCAGAAGAAGGTGCCCTTACTCAGGTATTCCCCGGCAGTCGTCCTGGTGGGTTTTTCGCGAAACGAGGCGACCGTATAGCCACCATCCAGCTCCGTCCCCCGTTCAATGTATCCGTAGCCGGTCTCGGGGGATTCCGGCTGTATTCCGAAGGTCACGATGTAGCCCTCTTTGGCGATTCCCACGGCACGCGCGACATCCCTCGTGAACGAGTCGACCGGTGTTACGATATGATCGGCCGGCATAACCAGGAAGGTCTGCAGATCTTCGTGTTTGCCCAGATGTCCGACCGCGCAGGCGATCGCCGGGGCGGTGTTTCGTGCGGCAGGTTCACAGATAATGGAAATCCGAGCCTGGAGGTCCGGTTCCAGCTTCCCGATTGCTTCCTGCAGCGGGCGCACGTGGTCGACGTGAGTAACGATCACAACGCCGTACTTCGGATCGAGCGCGTGCGCGCGCAGGATCGTATCTTCTATGAGAATCGTGCCCGTCCCCGGATCCATGAACTGCTTGGGCTGCGTCGGAGTCGACGCTGGCCAGAGTCGGGTGCCGGCACCGCCGGCGAGAATAATTACCGTATCGATTCTGTTCATGATCCGACGAGTATACCCGCTCGGGGCCACAGATGCGAGTTTCCCGATTCCGTGGCATACTGTTTTCCATGAAAATACGATTTCTTGGACACAGCGCGTTTCTGCTTTCGTCGAATGACATCTCGGTGCTGATCGATCCGTTCCTTACGGGTAACCCTCGTGCGACCATTACCGCAGATGACCTGAACCCGGACGTGATTGCTCTGACGCACGGGCACGCGGACCACATTGGCGATACCGTTTCGATTGCGAAACGCACTGGAGCGTCAGTGGTCGCATCGTTTGAGATATGCAACTACCTTTCCGGGCAGGGACTTTCGAAACTCGAACCGGGGAACCCCGGAGGCACCATTTCTGTTGGTATGGCACAGATCAGCTTTACACACGCCTTTCACTCGAGCTCGTTCGAAGGTCGTTATATGGGCATGCCCTGCGGGCTTGTCGTGCGGCTGAACGGAAAGACGTTCTACCATCTCGGCGACACCGGTCTCTTCGGCGACCTGAAACTGTATGGCGAACTGTACGAGCCCGACGTTGCGGCGATACCCATCGGGGGGCGTTTCACCATGGACGCTGCGCTTGGCACCCGCGCCGCACAGCTCGTCGGCGCTCCTGTCGTTATCCCCATGCACTACGGGACTTTTCCGCCGCTCGCGCAGAGCACCGAGGGTTTCGAACCGCAGGGGCTTCGGGTCGCGGCTCTGGAGCCTGGCGAGGAGCTTTCGCTTGGGTAACCCATCCATGTCGTCTGATACCTCCCGGATCCGCTGGCTGTCGCGGTTGCAGCGCATCGCAGGTCCTGTTCTCGAGGCCGCAGAACGCGGGGGCCTTCGCAGGGCGTTGCGGCCCGACCACCACCCGGCGGCCGATCCTGACCGCCTCGCGTCCAGCCACCTGGAGGCGGTGGGGCGACTGCTCATGGGCATTGCGCCCTGGCTTGCGTCTGAAGGTGGCGACCCGGAAGAAAACGCATTGCGGAGTCAGCTTGCCGCGCAGGCGAGGGCTGCCCTGGCCAACGGCTTCGACCCGACGCATGAGGACTGGTTCTCGCTTGACCGTGGGCAGCAGCCCATTGTCGATGCTGCATTCGTCGCGCAGGCGCTTGTTCACGGCCGACGCGCGCTCTGGGATCCGCTTTCACCGGACGTTCAACAGCGCATCATCGACGGATTCGCCGGGCTTCGGAACCGCAAGCCACACTTCAATAACTGGCTGCTGTTCTCCGGTGTTACCGAGGCCGCCTGCCACGCGCTCGGTCATGCGTGGGATCGGATGCGGGTCGACTACGCGATACGCCAGCATGAACAGTGGTATCTGGGCGATGGTGTGTACGGTGACGGGCCACAGTTTCACGCGGACTGGTACAACAGCTACGTGATACACCCCCTGCTTCACACGATTCTCAGGGTTGTCGGTGAGACCGACGACGCCTGGGCTCGGGTTCTTCCTGAGGTCGAGCGTCGTCTGAGCAGGTATGCTGCCGTGCAGGAGCGATGCATCGCACCGGATGGAAGCTTTCCACCGGTGGGGCGATCCATTACCTATCGAGCTGGTGCGTTCCACGCGCTGGCCTACGCTGCCTGTGTCGGATTGCTCCCCGGGACTCTTTCGCCTGCGTCCGTTCGTTCGGCGCTCGGCGCCGTCATGGCGCGAACGCTCGACCATCCGGGCAACTGGCGTGAAGACGGGTTCCTTACGATCGGGCTGAGTGGCACGCAGCCCTCGCTCGGCGAGCGCTATATTACCACTGGAAGTCTGTACCTCTGTGCAGCCGCACTGCTGCCCCTGGGACTGCCACCCGACCAGGCATTCTGGCAGGGGGCGGACGAAGCGTGGACGAGCGTCCGGTTGTTTAATCTATGCGCCGACGGGCAGCCGGATCATGCGCTGTAGACCGAAAATCTATACGACAGAAGCGCGTCGCGGGCAGTGCAGGTAAGGGGAACCACAACGCGGTAGATCCTGTCTCCCCACACAGCCGACATCCGTTCGTCCGTAATCCGGATCTCTTCTGCCCGGGCTGCGCTGACCTCGCAGTTCTGCTGTCCTCCCATGGTCAGTGTGACCTGGGTGATGTCAGTCCGGAACACGACACCATCCGGTTGTACGCGAGGCTCGTTCCAGGTCATGAAGACAAGCCCGGCG
>SKKC01000289.1 GCA_007121695.1 Spirochaetales bacterium
CGCGATACAGTGGTCGGGCGTGGTTCAGCGCATACGCCGCCATATCCAGAACAGAATCATGCGATCGAGGCACCTCCGGACCAGCCTGTTTCAGCTGTCGTTCAAGTTCCTCGAACACCAGACGTTCCGTGTCGTTTCTCAAGTCAGAAAAGTCGTAGTAATCGTCTAAAGCCATACACGCATACCTCTGTTACAAGTGTGCACTATTCCCGGCCAGTGATTCAAACCGGGTGAACTTCGGCACAAAGGCGATTTTTACCGTTCCGATCGGGCCGTTTCGCTGTTTTGCGACAATAAGTTCGGTCTCGATTACCGACTGTTCGTCGTCGTCGACGCGGGCACGGTGAAGAAACATGACGACGTCTGCATCCTGCTCGATTGATCCGCTTTCGCGAATATTCGCAAGAGTCGGCCGTTTTCCCTCCGAATCGCGACTGACCTGGCTCAGGGCGACTATGGGTATGTTCAGCTCTCTTGCCAGAGCTTTCAGACTCCGCGAAATTTCAGCTATCTGCTCGTGCCTCGGCAGATCCCGATTCTCCGAGGATACCAGGGTGATGTAGTCAATAAAAATAATCTTGACGTCTGCCTGCTGCTTCATTCGACGCGCCTGGGCTCGAAGGTCAAGCAGTTTCATGTTGGGTGTATCGGTAATGTACAGTGGGGCGTCGTACAGCATGCCGGCAGCATCGACAAGATGCGCGAAATCCGCCGGTTTCAGCATTCCAGTACGAATAATGTGACTTCCTATGCGCGCTTCACTCGAAACCAGGCGTTGCATGACTGCCATATCGCTCATTTCAAGCGTAAAAAAACCGACGGGTATCTTCTCTTTCACGGCGATGTTAGCTGCAACACTCAGCGCGAACGCTGTCTTACCCATGGAAGGTCGCGCTCCAACGACTATGAACTCGCTGTTCTGAAAGCCGCTCGTCATTTTATCGAGGTCAGGAAAGCCACTTGGTATACCCGTGTAGCTGTCCTTGGAGTAATACAGGCGTTCGATCGCGTCGATGGTACGATTCACGATCTCACGCGCCGGTTTGAAGCCTTCCGACTGATTCTCGTCGGTTATCTCCAAAATCTCGCGCTCGGCTTCCTCGATAATGTAGCGGGTTTCCTGCCGCTCGTCGTAGGCGTTGTTTGAAAGCCCCTCGGATACACGGAGCAGTCGACGACGCACGCTCGTGTCCCGTACGATTTTCGCGTAGTACTCGACGTTTGCAGCCGTCGGAACAGCAGATGTAATGCTCGCAACGTAGGCTGCGCCTCCGACCGACTCGAGGTTGCCCTTACTTCGCAGTTCTTCGGTAACCGTAATGAGATCCGGTTCCTCCGAGCGATCGCTCAGGGCTACGATCGCATCGAATATTTTCGCGTTTGCTGTCCGGTAGAAGTCACGGGAGCGGATAAAGGGAAGGACGCGGTTTAGCGCGTCCTTATCCAGCATGAGAGCCCCCAAGGTAGCCATTTCCGCCTCTATGTTATGAGGCGGAACTTTTCCCCGTTCACCGGCCATGGTACATGTTCAAGGCCGATCAGTCGTTGTCTGATTCGCTCTCGGGAGTCACAGCCGCTTCGGGCTCTGCCTCGCTGGCGGCCGCCGGCGCTTCTTCCTGAACTGCCGGCTTCGCCTCTGCTTCCGGCGCAGGATTTTTACCTGCCGCGACGACCTGAACGGTCAGCTGCGCTTCCTCGTCTGCGTACAACTTTACACGAACCTTGTACGTTCCGAGCGTCTTGATTGTCTTTTCCGGCACATCGATGTGTTTCTTTTCTACCGAAAGACCGGCTTTTCCAAGCTGTTCTGACAGTGTCGCTGCGGTTACCGAGCCAAACAGGCGTCCGTTTTCCCCGGCGGGCATCGCGATAACCACTGTGTCAGCTTCGATTTTTTCTTTCTGTGATCGGGCAGCGTCTGCCTTCTGCTTGCGGCGCTTCTCGATATCGGAACGACGGCTTTCGATCAACGCCCTGTTTTGCGCATTGTCGAGCATGACCATGCCACGGGGCAAAAGATAATTCCGCGCGTATCCCGGCTTGACTTCACATATATCGCCCTCTTCGCCGAGGGTCGCTACATCAACATTCAAAATAACCTTCATAACACCACACTCCTTATGACAACGGCATGTTTCGTCGTTGCTTCCAATGTTCAATTACACCAAGAACGGGGAGTCCTATGAACACAACACCGCTCAGAAACGGAATAAACAGAACCAGCATAAGCACCAGAGGCAGTACTGCCCTGGCAACCGGTCTCTTGTTTCCACGCCCTGCAATGTGCTGCAGCAGGGAAAAACCCTGGGCTGCAAAAATCGCAAGCGATACGCCCAGGGCATTCCAGCCGAGGGCCCCGACTGCTGTCACCCCAAAGGTCAGATCGAGTACCGCCAGAAGCAGCATCGACGCCGATGCGAAGGGAAGCCAGTGTGGCGTCCGGTATCGATCGAGCGATACTGCGTTCGGTCCTTCCGAAAGCCGCCGTCCCACGAGCCAGTTCAGTCCGAGCATGACAGTCAGACCAGCCGCGTACACGCGAAGCCAGACTGCCCGAAAGAACACCTCGGCGCCACCCGGCACCATCTGATCGACAGCAAGATCACCCGCAACCGCGCTGAGTGCCTGCTGGACCACGGCTACCTGTTGCTCAACGATTACCGAAAACAGATCGCTCCCGGTAAACGCAAGCACCGACGGCAACGCTGCGAGACCAACCACACCACCAGCGGCGAACAGCATCTCTGTCCGTCGACCTCGCACGCCCACATTCAAAACCAGCAGTCCGGCCATGAACCCCGCGGGCGTGAG
Organism: Spirochaetales bacterium; assembly: GCA_007121695.1. GTDB lineage: Bacteria > Spirochaetota > Spirochaetia > DSM-27196 > SKKC01 > SKKC01. The sequence continues at coordinate 2,812 of SKKC01000289.1, forward strand.
CACCTCCAGAAGCGCCACGGTACGCAAATCGGCAGGCACTTCCGCAGCGCGTGCCCACACGATACCTGCAACAATGACAAACGCGGCAACACATCCCAGAAGGAAGTGTCGCCGGTCGGTCTTTCCGTACAGGAACTGCAGCGGAGCCGGAAACAGAAGATAAAAGCTTCGGCTGTAATATATCAGCCCTGACAGGACAGCAAGACTCAGTATTGCTGTCCAGTCCAGCCGACGCGGATCGTTCTGTCCCATGCTCAACTGCGCGCTTCGATACTCAGCTCAGCGGCAGCAGTGCGATTGCCCGTGCTTTCTTGATTTCCCGGACAAGCCGTCGCTGGTTCTTCGCGCTGGTTCCGGTAATTCGACGGGGCAGAATCTTTCCGCTGTCGGTAACGAAGCGCCGGAGAATCTCCGGTTTTTTGTAGTCGATGACCAGATTCTGAGCCTTTATCTTGTCTATTTTTTTCCGGAAAAACGGTCGGCCACCGCGGCCACCGCCAGCACCACCCGGGCCACCGCGGAAACCTCCGCGTCCCCGTCCACCATCGCGACCATCCGAGTCGCGATCTCTGTCGTTCATTGATCTGTCTTCTGCCATATAAATAATTCTCCGTAGTTAAACGCCGTCAGAACGGCACGTCGTCTTCAAAATCGTCTACCGGGCCGCCTGCAAACGGCTCGCCACCGGTTTTCGGTCCGGACCCCTGCGGGGGCTCGCTGTATGTGTCGCGCGAGTATCCGCGTGAACCACCCGAGTCTCCCCCGTCACGACTGCCAAGAAGCTGCACATTGGTAGCAAAAATTTCCACTTTGCTGCGTTTCTGACCGTCCTGTTCCCAGCGGTTCTGTCGAAGTTCGCCTTCTACGCCGACCTGCTTTCCCTTGGTGAGATAGCGTTGAACTGCCTCTCCCTGCCGCCCCATGAGAACGACGTCAAAGAAATTCGCTTCGTCGACCCAGTCGTCGCCCTGTTTCCGTCGCCTGTTGATCGCAATACCAAATGTCGTAATTGCGAGTCCACCACTCGTGTATTTGAGCTCGGCGTCCCGGACAAGGCGGCCAACGAGTACAACCCGATTAATGTCGGCCATAGCAGATTACTCCTCCTGGCGAACGACCATGGACCTCAAGAGTTCCGGTTTGTGCCGCAGCGCGTCCTCGATTTCGATTACTTTTTCGGGGAGCATGTCGGTGACGTAGAGGTAGTAGTGCCCCTGTGTCTTGTCTTTGATCTGATACGCGAGCGTTCGCGCGCCCATGTCCTCTTCCTTCTCGATCTTGACGTCGAGCTTCGTTATTTCGGAACGGACATCGTCACGACCGCGATTGAATATTTCGTCTTCCGGGCGGAAAACGCACATAACCTCATACTTTCTCAATGGTTCCTCCTTGTGGACCGTATGACCCCCGAGAGTATATCCCCGGAGGTAAAGAGGTTCGATATCATTACCACATAGAGAAATGCGCTGTCAAGGACGGGAGAGAATCGCCGATGCTTAAAGACAAGACGATCACAAGGTGAGTACATGGCAGCACGAATCAACTACGAAGACAATGTATTTTTTGTTTCCTCGCTCATAAAAGCTCTCTCGACGGGTATTGTTCTTGATATCGATCACTCGTTCTTCGGCGAGAAGATACTACAGGACATCTCGTTCGTGCACGAAACTCTTCGCACGCTCGACCACAATCTGCGCGCAAACGTGTACCTGATACGACGGACCGAGTACATGAGAAGTCTTCTGAGGACGGTACAGAATTTCGTCGAGTTTCTTGATTCGCTCAGCACGGCCCAATCCGCGTTCGCGAAGGATCTATCGCGGCACGCCTCGCGGTTTCGGCAGTATCGCGACGAACAGCGGACTGCGGCTGCCGAGCTTCAGAGGGCATTACAGGGCGCGGCTGCCCCATCGGAAGAGACAGAAGAGATTATCAGCTCCGACGAATACCGGTTTCTGTTCGAAGACCAGGCCGCCGAATAGTTCCGGCAGGCTGAACACACGTTCACGTGACATTTGGACATTTTCCTGCTGCATGAGTACAATTGCAGTCGGGAGAATATGTCCGTCATGAAAAGCATTCGGAAAACCAAGATCATAGGGACCCTCGGCCCGGCCGTTGACGAAAACGAAAGAATCAAGGGGCTCATTCAGGCTGGCCTCAATATCTGTCGCCTCAACTTTTCGCACGGTTCGCATGACGAACACCTGGAACGGATACAGAAAGCCCGAAAAGCAGCGGCCGAACTCGATACGCCCGTAGCGTTCATGCTCGACACCAAGGGTCCGGAGATTCGAACCGGCGCGATCGAGAACGAGGGCACCATCGAACTGCACCACG
>SKKC01000160.1 GCA_007121695.1 Spirochaetales bacterium
ACTCGCTTGTCCATATGTTTTCCGGAGGTGATTCCATTGCAAGTACAGAGTCCCACAGGATCGTTCGAGATACGTCCTGGAGACTCTGTCCGGTTCGAAAATCCAGGGACAACCGATCCGTAACCGCCCCGCCGACTCCGACCTCGAACGGAACCCGGAAGCCTGATTCCGGTCGCCAGGCAACGCCGAGTTCGCCGTCGATTATCAGTCCATTGTCAAAGGCAAGGTCGAGCCCTACGCCCCCGGAGACGCTCTGTGCGGAAAGACCCCCGTTGTCCCAGCTCTGTCCGTACTGACCGGTAAACGAGAGATCAAGACGATCGAATCCGAACACGGCACGTCCAGAGACGGAGGTATCCAGCGATTGTTCGGACTCCGGTTCCTCCGGATCGGTGAAAACACGCTCTGCGTAATCAAGCGCAAGGCGCCCACCGAATGAAAACGGTCCGTCGGTTTGCCTGAGCACATCTACTTCAGTACGGGTGAAGCGCTGATCGAGCGACAGAAACGGGCCTTGTCCCTGCAAACCGTATCGTCGCGAATCGAAGGACAGAGACGCGTTTACGTCTGTCCGCTCGGCCGAAAACTCTAATCCGCTCGCTATTCTATCCGTCCCTGAAAAAAAGCCGGTACCCGCATTCTCCTGACCGAATCCGTCGAGACTCTCGTGCTGAAACTCAAACGAGAATCTCGGTTCGGTGCCGAGCGCGAAGACCGAAAGATCACCGAACAGCCAGTTTCGCGAACCAACGCCGACTCGCGCAGTACTGAACACCGAACTGGCCGCCTGAGGAGGAGGCACGGTCGCACCCGCTGGCACGGTCGGATCGATCGCCAGTGCCGCTTCGGTGACCTGCAACTGTCCGCTTTCGGGCAGGGGTACCGGAAGCACCGGTATCCGTATTTCACTCATGTGCGGTAAGGGAGCCGTCACGGTTTCAACGGTAAATGCGTCTAACTCGAATACTTCTGTCGGCAGGATAATGTCGGGCTGAGCCGGTTCCGCCGGTCCTTCCGTCGTTCGTGGTGTCTCTGCGTGTAGACCCTGAACCTGAAGACCAGCGAAAAACAATACGGTGAGTGCAACTATATGTGTACGCTTCATGATTTACAGACCCTCCAGGAGCCTGACGGCCTCTGCGGTCCAGTCGGAATTCTCGAATCCGTCCTGCATGCTATCCACGATTTCCCTGACGATTTGCGGTCTGTTCGCCTGGCGGTATGCCTGTGCTGCCCGAAATAGACTTTGCGCAGCAAGGTCCCGGCTCGCTTCACTGAACGCGGCTGCATCGACAAACGCCTCCGCGGCGTCGATAAGATCGCCCTGCTGAAAATACCACTCTCCAATCAGGAATTGTGCTTCGGCCGCATCTGCACCCGATGCAGATGCCTGCGCGACTACTTCTCTGAGAAGCGGAAGAATCAGGCGTCGATTTACTGATTCGCCGACTGTCTCATAAATAACGAGCCGCGAAAGCGTCAGAATCGATTGCCTGCCTGCGGGAGTGCGTGCCCGATTGTTCTGTTCTATATCGACGAGAAGCGAAGCTTCCTGCTCTCCTATGCCTCCGATCCGCAGTACAAGTTCGTCGACCCTGCCCTGCAGCCCCGCAGCACGGGCCCTGTCCGGATACCGACCGACCACTTCCGTCAACAGGTTCAATGCGAGTCTGAGCTCACCGCGGCGTTCGTACAGCTCCGAGGCACGCACCATGGCGTCGTACCGGAACGTACTGTCTCGATGGTCGTTAATAAGGCGTTCCCATACGAGTAGCGCTGCGCCCGTCTGCCCGAGCTCGTAGGACGCGACTCCGCCGAAAAACAGCGATCCGGCGACCAGGCGTCCGTCGGGAAACTCACTCCGGTGCTCGAGCCATGCGTCGCGCGCTGCACCGAACGAACCGTCCTGGAAAAAAACATCTCCACGCCTGAAAAGCGCGTCCTCTGCAAATGGGCTTTCCGGGAACCGTTCGAACAGGGACCCGAACCGGTCAGCTGCTTCCGCAGTCCGACCGAGCGACGCAAGGATCCCGGCGTACTCAAAAAGTGAGTCGTCGGCGTATTCGCTGTCAGGAAAGTCCCTGTAAATTGTCCGGAGTTCCGCCAAGGCGCGGTCCGTGTTTCCTGCCGATCTGAGAGCCTGGGCGAGAAGATATCGGGCCTCGACCTCGTCGCGAGCAGAAAGATCCACGCCCCGCAGAAGGGTGAGAACATCGACTGCGTCATTGTACCTGCCATCGAGATACGCGCTCCAGCCGGCAATGTACAGACTTCTGCCAGCGAGTTCGTGCCCCGGTAAGTCACGGCCGAGGCCAGACAGAACCGCGTAGGCGTTTTCCCATGCGCTCTGTCTGTACATGGCCCAGCCGAGATAGAAGCGGCCAAACGGTTCTATAAGCCGGTCAGCAGATGTTTCTGCAAATACCGAAAGATATCGTATCGTATCGTCATAGTTCTGCAATGCGAGGCTGCTTAGCCCCGCAAGATATCGCGCCTGCAGGACGGGGTCGTCCCGGTCGCCGTCATTGTGAACAAAATCATCAAAAAAGCGCGACGTCTGTTCGAGCACTGCACTGTATCTGTTCTGTCGAAACAGCACTCGTGCAAACTCGACCCGTGCCAGAGCATCCTGAGATTCAACGGTGAGATAGTCTCGCCAGGCGGTTGTCGCTGTCTCAAAATCTTCGAGTCGCGTCGCAACTTCAGCCTGAAGTCGACGCAACTCCGAAAGAAGTCCGTGGGTCCGTCCGTCCTGGAACAGAGAGTTTAGCGTGGAAAGCGCCTCGTCTGCCTGCCCGGTCTGTACCTGTGCAAACGCGAGCTGGTATGCCGCCGGGACAAACTGCTGACCATCGGGGAACTCAGTCGTAACACGAGAGAAGACCCGCGCGGCCGCCTCGTACTCCTGACCACCGAGATGGAGTACGCCAAGTCGCAACAGCAGCAGTTCGCGGTCAGTTCCTTCGAACGCGTCCACGGTCTCTTCAAGCATCCCGATCGCACGCGTTCGATCGCTTCGACGGTTGCGAAGCTCGGCAAGATGCCCCACGGCAGCAGCGCTTATACCGTGGCGCGAACGTGCTTCCCACACGCGATTCAGATACAGCTCCGCAACGTCGAAGCGGTCGTTACGAAAGCTCTGTATTCCCACGCGTTCCCAGAAACCGACAAGCAGATCCGGCCTCGTCGAGAGAACCTGTTCAGCCTGCAGAACGATCCTGTCGACGTCGGCGGTATTTTCGTCGCTCTGCGCAAAGGCGAACAGGCGTTCAAGCGCAATGCCGGCGATTTCGACGTCTGCCTGTTCTAGCTGCCGATACAGGGCGATGGCTTCTTCATTCCGTCCAAGAGCCAGGTACGCTTCTGCCGCGTACACGGTGATCCGCGGGGCCCACTGCGCATCCAGTTCATGTATCTGAACCTGCGCGAAAAGATCGACAACGCTGTCAAACCGTTCCCGGGACAGTAGCGATCGCATCAGGAGAGTCAAGGCGAACGGCTCATCGCCAGGTTGTTGTGCCCGTGTAACAATACGTTCCGCGTCCGGACCAGGATCGAGGCCCTGCTCCCTGAGCGAGAGCGCCCGGTACAGCAACGCCTGACTTGAAACGGGATGATCGGGCTGATTGTCCAGGAATACGGTCAGGGCCGTAATTGCCTGTTCGTAATCTTCCAGATAAAAATGGGTAACACCCGTCCAGAATGGTACCAGCGGCAGAAACTGTGTCGATCGAAAGCGCAGTTCGACCCGTCGAAAGGCTCGCAGAGCCTCCGTAAAGCGTTCGAGTCGATGCAGCGTTACGCCGATGCGAAACTGTGCGTCCGGGACAAATCGCGAACGCGGATGCTCCCGTACGAGTGTCTCGTAGCGGTCGAGCGCGAGCTCGTAGTCACCGACCCGAAACCGCGTCTCTGCCTGGTTGAACAGGTCACGATCCGAGGTTTGAGCTCCGGCAGTTACGCCTGCAAACAACAGGGCCCAGATGAGTAGAAGCTTCATACTGTTATATACCATATCTCGTTGATAATCTCACTCCAAGGGTAAACAACACATACGGCATAATGTTTCAGTAATATATGAATCTATTACAGACGAATAATGTGTGAGACCGCGGCGCGGTGTATAAGCGTGCCAGGACGCAGGTCAGGGACGGTTTCGGTCTTTGCAGTCCCATCCTGAACGGCCGGGCCCGAAGACCGGGCCGCCTGAGACAGAAATGCAAGATCACACCAGACCGGTCCCGCCAGCGACATTCGCGTTCCCGACACGCGCACCGAACACGACAGCGATCCGTGATTCTGTCTGTGCCACGCGACGATGTCGAGATCGACCTGCCGCGGGGGGCTGCCGACGATTATTCCCGTCGTACCAGCTCCGCTGTGCATGAGTTGCGATCTCACCTGTGGAAGCGTGGCGCACGCAAACGCTTCGGCAAGAATGGAGCCTGCGGTTTTTACACTTCCCTGTTCATCCACCTGCAGATGTCCGTCGGGTGAAAGAACGGGTAGCCGGTATCTCGGCAGGTATCTCATGTGCAAACCCGTCGGTCTTCGTCGATTGAACGACTCGAGAGTAGCGTGCTCGTCCGGAAAGGCCCCAACGTACAATGCGGAAACGTGGTCGCTCAAGTAACTGTCGAAGGCCTGCTCGACGTCTTCCCGGGAACGTGGAAACCAGAGAACAGCTATCTTTCCCCGGCGTATGTGTTCGTCCACGGGTTCGAGCGTTTGATTTTCGAGCTGTGAACGCTGAATCGTAGGCCGCACCTGTGTCCGTGTCGTGTCGTTCAGCAGTCGACCCGGTGCGCACAGACGGCGCACGTGATCAACCCAGAAATCGGGCATCTGCTCGAGCTCCCGTGATAAAAACGACCGTCGCGCCGGCTCGGTTCGTCTCCATACGCGCTCGAGATGTGCGGCATCGGTTCGTAACTGGAACACTTCGGGTAGCTCGTTTCGCCTGGACCGATGCAGTTGCATGGTCTGTATGGTATTGAGCAATCCAAAGAGATCGGATCGTATCTCTCGAATAGGCGCAACCAGACCCGATCGCGGAGTTCCCGTGTCGGCAAGAAGCTGCTCACGAGCTCCCGGGACCGTAAATTTCCGGGTGTACAGAAGGTATTTCAGGCGAAACAGAAGCT
>SKKC01000397.1 GCA_007121695.1 Spirochaetales bacterium
AGATAGATGCGCTCGCGCGAAAACTCGACAAGGTCCTTTCGCAGGATGGCCAGTACCGGGTGCATTACTCGAGTCCTCGTCCCGTAACCGCAACGAAAATGTCTTCGAGTGTCGCTTCCTCTGTGTGTATGGTCAGTACCGTTCCGGAGTCCAGGGCCTCGGCGAGGCTCGTCTGGAATGATCCCTCGTCAAGTGCAATCCGTGTTTCGTGTGTCGTCTCGCCGGCGGATCTCGTCCGTACGGTCACCGCACGTTTTCCGTGTGAGATTTTGAGATTTTCCGGTGTATCGATAACGTGAAAACTGCCATCGGTAATAAAGGCAACCCGATCGGACAGAGCGTCTGCCTCGTGCATGTCGTGCGTTGTAAGTACGACTGCGGTGCCCTCGTGTGCCTTGTCCTGTATGATCGATCTGATTGAGCGGGCGGATACAGGGTCAAGACCGTCGGTTGGCTCGTCGAGGAACAGAACATCAGGACTGTTCAGCAGCGCGCGGGCGATCATGAGTCGTTGTCGCATACCTTTTGAGTATGTACTGACCCGGTCTTTGCCGCGCGATGCGAGATCGACTCTATCGAGCAGGCCGCGAATATCGGGTTTCCGGATTCCGAACAGGGACGCGAAGAAGCGCAGGTTTTCTTCCGCTGACATCTGCAGATACAGATTCTTCTCCTCGAAGCAGACGCCAATACGCTGGTGGACATCTGCCGAGTGACCACGTACCGGCATGCCGAGTATGTGTATGCTGCCGTGTTGCGGAACAAGCTGACCAGTGAGCATTTTTATCGTTGTCGATTTTCCGGCTCCGTTGGGACCAAGCAGGCCGAATATCTCACCCGGCGCCACCGTGAACGAAATTCCGTCCACAGCCGTGGTGGTACCATAGGCGTACCGGATGTCTTCGACGTGAATGGCAGGCGCACCCGTTTCTGTACTCATCTTACCCCTCGTTGTACTACAGAATTAGTACACTATTACTATCGGGTGAATACGGGGATGCGTCAAGTCTTTTTGAGGGCCTCGGCGATCGCAAAAACCTCAGACCCGCTCGGCTCCTGATAGACACGCAAATCGAACTCGGGGATTGCCGCGAGCAGATGATCGAAAATATCCGCCTGTATGCCTTCGTAGAACGGCCAGCGCTGATCGGCGCTGAACACGAAAATTTCGATCGGAATGCCGCTTGGTCCGGGTTGCAGTTGTCTCACGAGGAAGGTCATGTCCTTCCGGATCTGCGGGTGTTCGGTCAGGTACTCGGTGACGTACTGCCGAAATACGCCAAGATTGGTAAGGCGTCTGCCGCTGACGGTATCGTTCAGGTCAATCCCGTGCTCCGTGTTGTACGCGTCGATTTCGCGTTGTCGCTGGTCAAGGTATGCCCGAATGCGACGGAAGCGACGGAGGTTCTGCATCTGTTCGTCGTCCACGAAGTGAACCGAGTGCATGTCAATGTTGATCGAGCGCTTGATTCTCCTGCCACCGCTGTCTGCCATTCCCCGCCAGTTGCGGAAACTGTCGGAAACCAGCGCGTATACCGGAATCGTAGTAATGGTCTTGTCCCAGTTCTGCACCTTGATTGACTGAAGCGTAATGTCAATGACGTCTCCATCTGCATCGTACTTGGGCATCTCGATCCAGTCGCCGATCTGCACCATATTGTTCGCGGCAAGCTGTACGCCCGACACGAACCCCAGAATCGAGTCGCGAAATACGAGCATAAGGACTGCGCTCAGCGCACCAAGACCACTCAGTACGCCGAGTGGCGACTGATCGAGGATTGTTGTCAGTGCCAGAATGCCCGCGACGAGAAACACCGCAACCTTGGCAAGCTGAATAAAGCTCTTGATTGACCGTTTTGCGGCGGCCTCCGTCTGCTGATACTCGTCGTGCAGCACGTCAAGCACAGAGTCGATTGTCGAGGCCGATACCAGGATTATCCATACGGCGGACAGCCGCTGTATGGCATCGACCAGCCATGGAAGCTCTGACGCAACGAGAGGTGCGCTCGCATAAAATAGCAGGGCTGGGGCGACGCGCGAGAGGCGGAGCAGTGTACCTCGTTCAGCCAGACGGTTGTCCCAGGTGATTCTCGTTTTCATGAACACCCGGTGTAACACTCGGGTGATCACTGTACGAAGGACGAAATTGGATATTACGGCAACCACGACTACGACCGTAAACAAGAGAACCCGCTCCGACATTATCGCCATCGGTGAGCTCAGGCCCCACGACTCGAGAACGGGAGCTACCACGAGTGACTCGAGGCCCAAAAAACGCACGTCGTTTTCCATGAAACTGAGTATAGTGGGTAAACGTAGTACACGCGAGACCTCAAATAACGAACCTGCGCCAGCTCGACTGAAGCGTCATGGATTTTCATGTCCCCCCGCGGTATCTATTTAAAGCCATGAAAACCAGTCTGATTGCGGTACTGATAGGCATTGTTGTCGCGTGTTCATCTGCCGGTTCCGGATCGTCGGAGGTGAGCGATATGGGTGGACTCAATGGTGTTCAGATTGTCGCCCGGGGAAATCTCGAGCGGCAGAGTCCTGGAGCACAGGTTCTCAGGTCCGAAGAGCAGCTTTCAGCCGTACTCGGTGAAATGGGCCAGCAGGACTTGCTTCGAAGCGGGCCACTGCGCGCGGTTTCTTTTGATTCGCAGGTTGTTGTCGCTGCGTTTCTTGGTCGGCGTCGCACCGGCGGATATGGACTCGAGCTTGCGGACGTCGAGCGCAGTGGTGATTTCGTGACCCTGTATCTGCGCGAGCAGCGACCGGCTGCCGACGCAATGGTTACCCAGGCAATTACCTGGCCCGCAGTGCTTCTTCTGGTGGATGATGCACCACCCGGCGTCAGGGCGTTCATTCGCGACTGAGCGGTCGTAATTACTGACGGCGCAGGGTTTGACCCCCTGCTGCCGGACACACTATTCTCGCGTGCATGAAGAAGCTGGGGACCTTTGGCGGAGTATTCGTACCGTCATTCGAAGCGATACTTGGTGCAGTTCTATTCCTCGTCTTGCCGCTCCTGGTTGGGGCGGTCGGACTCTGGGAAATGCTTATTATTGTGGCCCTTGCAAATACGGCAACGGTGGCAACGGCGTTCTCTCTCTCTGACGCCGCGACCAACCTGAACAACATAGGTGCCGGGGGCATGTACGCGATCTCGAAGCGTTCGCTCGGAGCCGCGTTCGGTGGATCCATTGGTATGCAGCTGTTTGTTGCGCAGGCTGTCTCAATTGGATTCTACGCTGCGGGTTTCGCCGAGCCCGTCCAGCGTATCCTGTATTCGCTTCCCACCTATGTCGACCTTGTAGACGCATTCAGTATCTCGCCGCTTATGCAGCGGCAGCTTATTGCGAGTGCGGCGGTCATTGTCGGCTTGATCGTGGCCCTGATCGGAGCTGATATCGTGACACGGCTCCAGCTCGTGATCTTCTTTATTCTAATAGCGGCGGTCGGTGTAGTAATGATTTCTCCGCTGCTGCAACCGGTTCGGGACGGTTCTCCCGTGTTCTCTGCACAACCGCTTACGAGTGGGGTCATAGGTCGGGTTGGTTTCTTCGCCGCGTTCGCGACCTTCTTTCCCGCGGTGACCGGTATCGACGCGGGCGTCGGCATGAGCGGAAGTCTCAAGGACGCCCGCCGTTCACTTGGACGTGGAACGTTTGCGGCGATTCTCGTAACAACGGCGGTCTACGGTCTTGTGACCTACATATTCAGCCTTGTTCGTCCCGAGCTTCTGCAGTTTCGTAACGGCGTAGCTCCATCGACCATAGATATCTTTGCAGAGTCGCCGGTGATTCTTTCGGTGCTGCTTATCGGAATAATCGTCGCGACTGCGTCGTCCGCGCTCGCGTATTTTCTGACTGCACCCCGAACTGCCCAGGCGATCGCTGTGGATGGTCTGTTCCCGAAATTCCTGTCCTTTCTGGGAAAGGACTTCCGGGCAGGAGGTTCCGAACCGCGCTGGGCAACTATCGTCACGTTCATACTGGCAATATCCGTTATCTGGTCCGGTGATATATCGTTTATCTCGCTGATCGTAGGTATCTGCTTTCTGGTTGTGTACGGGTGGGTGAACCTTGCAGCGTTCTTCGAACGGATCAGTGGAAATCCGAGTTTCCGACCGACGTCCAGGGGACACTGGCTTATTTCGCTCTACGGGTTTCTGGTGTGCATGGCCGTCATCGCCATGTTTAACGTCTGGATAGGTGTGGCTGTGCTGTCGGTGCAGCTGCTGCTCTTCTATCTTCTGTTGAAGTATCGCTTGGGCAGTCTTATCGAAGGGGTCTGGTGGGGGCTTGTGTTCCGACTCCTGCATTGGGGCTTCGACTCAATGGAAGGTATTATTCAGGGGAGCAAGAACTGGCGACCCATTGTCGGCATATTCGGCTTCGTCGACAAAACGACCGAAACGAGTCACGTTCTTCGTATGGGTCGGCGCATCAGCGAGTACAAGGGCATTACCATGGTGAACCTTCTGAGCCAGGTCGATATTCAGAAGGCAGTCGAACACGGCGACAGCGAAATGAAACTCGACCGTTCCAGTCGCATTGTGTCCGTCGTCGATGGCGACTATGGTGCCGCGGTATCAGCGATCGTACAGGCGGCCGCACCGGGTGGCCTGCAAATGAACACCGTTCTCATGTCCATCGATACGCGTCTTGGCCTCTACGACCTGACGCAGGATCTTATCCGCCGGGAAAAGCACGTGCTTCTCTACAAACCCGGGCTCGTTGTTGAGGGCGAGGGGAAGGATCGCATAGACGTGTGGTGGAAGGGATACGAGAACGGAAACTTCATGGCGCTGCTCGCTTACATAATTAACCAGAGCGATGCGTCAGCCGGTGGTCAGACCAAGCAGATTCGCATGATACGCAAACTGCAGGCGGGTGAGGACAGGGATGTTGCCTTCGATGAAATGCAGAGACTGCTCGACGGTGCCCGACTCCCGGGTGAAGTACTGATTATCGAGCCCGATTCGACGCCCATACACGAATCCATACAGGCCCGGTCGATGGACGCGGGACTCATCTTCATGGGCATGCCAGGAAAGCCCATGGGTGGTATCGCACGCATGTTTGATCTGGACGAGAAGCTCTTTACCCGCCAGTTCGACAAGTTCCGGGACTTCCCGCCCATGCTCTTCGTGAAGGCGGCGTACACGGTCGACCTGTTCGAGTAGAGCCCGGGCATAAAAAAAGCGTGCAGCGGATATACGCTGCACGCGTGTGCGAAAGATATCTGACTACAATCAGCTGCTAGTTTCGCTCGAGCTGTGCAAGCGCCATCTGCGCGTTAATGAAGTAGTCCTTGAAGTCCGAGAGGGTCGCTCCGGTGACGGCGTCGGCGACCGACCACAACCGCTGATCGTTTGCGTCTGCCTCGGCAGCGCGGCTCATGTCGGCCAGGTTAAAGTGCCAGCCGTTTTCGTCAATAAAGGACTCGATCGCGTCGATGTTACCCTGCCAGCCGAGGCCGAAGGCCCAGTAGCTCGAACCACGCTTCGTAACCTGTCCGTAGCTTGTTGTCGTGACGGGCTGCACTGTTCCACCGAACTCGGTCATGATCCCGAAGCCGCCGTTCTGAATGCTTTCGACGTACTGTGCCATGGAGTCCTGGCTCCGGATAATGATGAGTTCCAGGTCCTGGCCGCCAGCCGGATTGCCGTCTTCGTCTGCAGCGACGTAGGTTACGGATGTTCCGACGGTCGTGCCGACGTAGTTCGTACCGTTGTATACAACGTATTTTGCGACGTAGTTCGTGTTTCCGCGAACGACATACGAAGCAGTATTGTCTTCGTTCCACTCGTCTGCTTCAATGTCGACGGCCGCGAGCGTGTGCGGCAGGAACGCTTCGTCAAGCTCGACGCTGACTTCGCCCTGTGCATTGGTGCGCGCGGTGGCAATTCCAACGTATCCCGCGTGAATGTAGATATATGCCTCTGCTGTCTGGTTCGGGACGAACTCGGGCCCTGCTGCTTCGGTTCCACCGTTATCACACGCTGCAAACACGAAAACCATAGCTATTGCGACGAAAAGCGCTTTTCTCATACCAAATACTCCTTATCTGTTACAAAGATCACTTATATGTGACTGCAGTCATATTAAAGTTTGCTCTCCGACTGGTCAAGACGGGAAACAGGGTGGCTGCATTGTTTTCCTCTGCAATTGACCCTGTACACCGCGATAGCCCTGTGTGATAGGATCCGGGCGTGGCCGAACTATCTCTGCACAACGTTGGATATTCTATCGGGTCGCACACGCTGCTCGCCGATGTGTCTCTTCACGTGCACAGGGCCGACCGGCTGTGTCTTACCGGACGGAACGGAACCGGCAAGTCAACGCTTCTGCGAATCGCAGCGGGGAGGCTCGAACCGGATTCGGGAACAGTTTCACTGAATGCGGCCGCGCGTACCGCGATCCTGGATCAGGAGTTTGAGCCGGGTATCGCTGGAACCGCGATCTCCTACGCCTCGTGGGCGGACGATTCGCTGCACGATGATCCCGAGCTGCGGGCGGAACGCGTTCACGCGGCAGAAGAAGCGCTGACACGGCTTTCGGTGCCTCCTGATGCGGATCTGTCTACTGCCTCTGGCGGCATGATCCGTCGTGTAATGCTCGCGCGGGTGCTGGCATCCAGGGCAGATGTACTCCTGCTTGACGAGCCGACGAATCACCTCGATATCGATACTGTCCTCTGGCTCGAAGAATATCTGAAGCGCATCTCGTCCCGGGACGGGACGGCTCTGATTGTCGTAACGCACGACCGTGCCTTCGCCCGCGCGATTACCACACGAGTTGCCGAGCTCGACCGGGGCACGTTGTATACGGCAGAGTGCGGCATCGACGAGTTTCAGCAGCGTCGGGATGCGATGCTCGAACAGGAGAGCGCAGCGCGTCGTGAGTTCGACCGGAAACTGGCAGAGGAAGAAGCATGGCTCAGGAAGGGCGTCAAGGCGCGGCGACGCCGAAACGAAGGTCGTGTGAAGCGACTCCACGAGATGCGTGAGGCATACCGGACGCGGCTCGAGCAATCCTCGTCGGTCCGACTTCGGGCAGACTCCGGACCACGGTCGGGAAAGCTCGTGTTCGAGACACGGGAGCTTTCGTTTTCCTACGGAACTACGCCTATCGTCTCTGACCTGAGTACGTCTGTCATGGCCGGTGACCGCATCGGAGTCGTCGGGCCAAACGGCTGTGGCAAGACCACGCTCCTGCGGCTGCTGCTTGGAGACCTGAGCCCGAGTTCAGGGTCGGTATACCGGGGAACCAGCCTGCAGGTCGCCTACTTCGACCAGATGCGCGCGCTACTCGCGCCGGAGAAAACAGTATTCGAGAACATCGGAGACGGGTACGATACCGTGGAGTCAGGCGGCAGGAGCACGCACGTCATTGCCTACGCGAAAGAGTACCTCTTTTCCGAATCCGATCTGCAGAAACCGGCAGGAGTTCTCTCCGGGGGGGAGACTAATCGCCTTCTGCTCGCGAAACTTTTCACACGACCGTCGAATCTGCTCGTGCTCGACGAACCGAGTAATGATCTTGACTCCGACACACTCGATCTGCTGGAGGAGTTGCTGCTCGACTACACCGGTACGATCCTGCTTGTCAGTCACGACCGCGAATTTCTCGATAACGTAGTGTCCGCCAGCCTGGTGTTTACCGGCGACGGCGCGGTCACAGAGCATGTCGGCGGATACTCCGACTGGCGTGATCGGGTGTCCTCGGGCGCAGCACCCGTCGCCGCACGGCAGGTGTCAGGTACAGGTGAAGCGGAAACGTCGGCGAGTGCTGGCGCGAATCGAAAGCCCGTGCTCCGCGAGCGCCGGCTCTCGTTTCGCGAGTCTCAGGAACTCGAAGAGCTTCCGGCGAAGATAGCAGCCTGCGAGGCAGAAACTGCACAGATCCATGATGCCCTTTCGGACCCGGAGGTGTACCGTTCGTGCGACGGTACGAAGGCCCGTGAACTGAGTGATCGGCTTGCGGAGCTTGAGCAGAACACCGGTGCCTTGTACGAGCGGTGGCAGAATCTCGAGGAAATAGCTTCTAACGCCCAGTGACGCGTCCTTCAAGATATCGTTGCAGATCACGAAACGAAGCACCTTGAGGACGCTCCGGATCCATCAATGGATTGAACGCGCCTCCGGCCGCGAACTCGGCAAGGTCGCTCGTCGGTTCTGGGCGCTCAGCAGATCCGGGGGTCTGTGGGGTGCCAGTGCCTCCGTCCGGACTGCGACCGGAACCACTGCGTTGCTGTGCTGTAGTTGTCGCTGTTGGTGAACCGCTGCTATTAGCTCGCTCCCGGTCCGACGCGATCCAGAGCCTGTCGGTGTACACGAGCTGTTGACCGCTGAGAATGCCGTCCTCAATACGCATCATATACGTCTCTGCGGTGTCACCGGTGAGTCTGGATGCGTTCGAAATCGATCTCGTAATCTCAAGCAGTTCCCGTGCCTGACCGTCCGAAAGCCTCAGACCGTCTTCTTCAGTCGACATGGTGTGTATAAACCCGAGAAACCTGCCCAGATCGAGTATGGCGTTCAGTTCCTCTCTGGCAGCCTGTACATCGGTACTGCCGCCACGGTTCTGTGCGGAAACAATCGTTACACAGAGCATCAACGCGCTCACAAGTATTGCCGATTTTTTGGTTTTCATATTGCCTGTAACCTCTCTATTCGTAGCGAAGCGCTTCTATCGGGTTCAGCCGGGATGCCCGCCATGCCGGGTATCCTCCAAAAAAAAGCCCGATAAGCACGGAAAAGCCGAATGCCGTACCGACCGACAGAATCGTGATCTCCGATGGGATCCGGGCGAAGCGGTACACCGCCCACGAGCCGGCTACACCGAGCGCGATTCCGATCAGACCGCCGGCTATCGCGATCAGGACCGCTTCCGCGAGAAACTGTATCGTTATGTCTTGCCGGCGAGCGCCGAGTGCCATGCGTATACCGATTTCCCGTGTACGCTCGGTCACGGAAACCAGCATGATATTCATGATGCCGATCCCGCCAACAACGAGGCTTATGGCCGCTATGCTCGCGAGCATAAGCGTAAACGTACCGGCGACGCCTTCCACAGTCGAAAGAAGATCAAGCTGATTCACGACGTAGAAATCCGCGCTGTCCATGGTCGGCATTCTATGTAATCGCAGCAGGTGTTCCTCTATCTGTGACTGGAGTTGTCTCATGACGTCTGGTGAGGTCGCCTGTACGGCTATCATCTGGAAGGCCGAATCGCCGGAAATTCTGCGCTGGTAACTCGAAATCGGAATCAGAACAGAGTTATCCTGTGCGGCTTCGCCTTTCTCCTCCATTACACCGACGACGGTGAACGAGACACCGTTCACACGTATCGCCCGGCCGACCGGATCAGTCCCGGGGGTGAATAGATCGCGATAGACCTGCATGCCGATTGCAACAACATGCGTTCTCGACTCAACGTCGGCGTGTGTAAAAAACGTACCAAATGCCGGACGGAAGTTACGGATTTCGGTGTACTCAGGGGTTGTGCCGAAAACCGTGACGGCAGCGTTTCGGTTTTCGAACTGTACCTGCGCATTCGAGGTACTCGCGGGCGCCGCGTAATTCAGAAGTTCGCTGTCGAAGCTTCGTATAGCTTCAAGGTCAGTCGGCGTCAGGGTTGGGCGGATGTTGGCCGTGTTGGTTCGAACAAGTGCAGTACCGCGAGGCTCTCCGGAGTAAATCATGAGCAGATTTGATCCGAGCTGCTGAAGGTTTTTCGACACCTCCTGCTCGGCCCCTCGACCAAGCGCAACAAGAGAAATGACTGAAGCTACCCCGATCATGACGCCGAGAGCTGTGAGTCCGGCTCGTACCGGAGATCCCGCAATGCTCCGGACAGACATGCGGGCGCTTTCCCATAGTGAACGTCGTCCCATGTCAGCTCACCTCTTCCTGTATGATCTCGCCGTCGCGGAGGTGTATTCTTCGTGTTGCCCTGAGCGCGAGTTCGATGTCGTGCGTTACTACAATAAGCGTTGTGCCTTCGCGGTTCAGTTCTTCCAGGAGCGCCATGATTTCCACCCCCGTATGTGTATCGAGCGCTCCGGTCGGTTCGTCCGCGAGAAGCACCGGTGGATTTGTTGCCAGGGCACGTGCTATTGCAACCCGTTGCCGCTGTCCCCCGGACAGCTCGTTCGGCTTGTGTGTAACCCGATCCTTCAAGCCAACACGCTCGAGCATGTTCATGGCTCGTTGACGTCTCGCGGTCTTCCGGACTCCTGCGTAGATCAGGGGGAGTTCAACGTTCTCCCGTGCGTTCAGGCGGGGGAGCAGGTTGAACGACTGAAACACGAATCCTATTGTCTCGTTTCTCACGGTTGCGAGACGATCGCCAGCGAGTTTTCCGACCGACGTACCTGCCAGCGTATAGGCGCCTCTGGAGGCGGTGTCGAGGCACCCTACGATATTCATGAGCGTGCTTTTTCCGGAGCCGCTTGGTCCGATTATGGCTATGTATTCGCCGGGCATAATGTCAATGTCGACATTTCGCAGAGCGTGTATGGTTTCGGAGCCCATACGGTATTCTTTCGTGACTGCCTGCAGCTGGATCATTGTCTGCCTCCACCGCCACCGGCTCCACCTCCACTCGGTGCTCCGCTGGTAGACGTTGCCCCTGGAACGGATATCGGGATAATCGACTGACCTGGCTCCGGTCGTTCGAGGGGGGCCGCACCGAGGGTATCGAGTCCGAGCGTAGTTGGTACAACGATCTGGTCTTCATTGCTTACGCCTTCATGAACAACAACATGTACCCCATCGCTGATTCCGACGGTGACTCGACGAGCTTCGACCGTTCCGTCTTCACCTTCTACGTCGACGTAGTACCGGTCCCGAACGCTCGATACCGCTTGCGCGGGAACGAGCAGCCCGCTCTCCATGGCGGTGAGAATCGTAATATCAGCAGTCATACCCGGGCGAATATGGCCGTCAGCGTTATTAAAACGTGCAGTCACCGTGAACACGGATATGTTGCTGACGATCCGGGCGGACGGGCTTATCGACTCAAGCGTTCCGTTGAAGGTTCCGAGCCCCGCCTGCATCCACTCGAGAGCATCAAATCGGGCCTGAACCCGCATATCTGGTGCGATCCGCGCGATATCGTATTCGTCGATCTCGGCTACAAGACGAACTCTGCTTGTATCCGAAATTGTCAGTAGTTCGGCATTCGAACTGACGCTGTCACCTCGGGCGGCTGCAGTACTCGTGATAACACCGGCCATCGGCGCTCTGACGATGCGCGTGTCAAAATCCGTTTGCGCAGTTTCGAGATCAAGCTGGCGACGCTCGAGAGAGAGTCTGCTCGATTCTTTCGAGAACTCCGCCTGATACAGGCTTTCTTCTCTCGCCGAAAGCTGTTCTCCCGTTGCGACACCCGCATCGAACAGCGCCTGTGTCGATTCCCACTCGCGTTCGGCTCTTTCAAGCGAACGTACCGCGCGATCATAGGCAAGCTGTGCGTCTGCAAGATCAATTTCCGCGCGTCGCAGTCGTGACTCGAGGTCTGATGCATCGAATCGGATAATCTCGTCTCCTTCATCGACGAGAGTGCCTGTCTGTGCAATGTAGGATACGGTTCCGGGACTTCGGGACCGTATCGTTCGACTTTCGATTGGCTCTACGATTGCGAAGGAGTCGACTCCGATGCGGATCGTTCCCTCGGCAGCACGTATAGTTTCGTAGGAATCTGACTCGTCGGCGACTCCGGCTTCTTGTGTTCGGGCGGGAAGCATGAACGCCGCTGTTCCGCCGGTGGCGATCAATACAACCGTCGCGAATATGAGTAGTCTGTATCGTGTCTTCATTCGTGAACCTCCAATTCACCTGAAAGCCATTGCGTTATTAGCTGATACGCTCCTGCGGGGTTAGCGCGCACCGCGGCGTCTTCCCGTTCAAGCAGAGCGCGATCGAGCAGATGCTGGTGTCTGAGAATTGCCGCTTCGGCAACACGCACATCAATTGCGGTCGCACGACCGGTCTGTAGTTGTACTTCGACAGTCTCCCGAGTCTGTATCGAGCGCGTCAGCTGAGCCTCTGCTACGTGTACGGCTTCTACAGCCCGACGCAGGTCCGTTCGCACGCGCTGTTCAGCTTCGTCGACTCTTCGCTCGGCATCGAGCAGCTGATACCTGGCCGTTTCTATTTCGACGTCTTGTTCCCGGACCGAAATCTCGTGCGTATTGTCGGGTCTGACGGAAACCGTAATCTGCAACGATGCGTTCCACGTGGCATCCCGAACCTGTGGTGATTCGCCGAAGAGTAACAAGTCCGGAGTGCCATAGGACAGAGTCGCGGACTGTGGTACCGGTGATCCGCTGAGGGAGGCACCAAGTTCTCCGTATACCGATTCGCGGGACACTGAAGCGCTCACCCTGGAAAGCTCGAACAGGTTTGTCTGGATATCAGAAAGGTTCAGTACCGACTCGTACGCCGACTGTCTCTGCAACAGGTTCAGATCAACTGACCGTACGTCGAATTGGCCCGCCAGGTGGTCGTATATAAAAACAGGAGGTGGCGCGAGTGTATCTTCCTGTATGGATAGACGGGTCTGCAGCTCCAGGCGCTGCATCTGCACGTCCAGCTCGGACCGACTGCGAAGTACCGCCGCCTCGGCGTCGGTGAGCTCCTGTTCAGACCGTAGCAAGGTCGTGAGCGCGATTTCACCGCGTTCAAATCGAAGCACATCGGCGTTGTATTGCATACGGATGACGTCGCGTTCGGCTTCCTGCACGCCAAGCAGGGACTGCTGCACCCACGTCGTTTGGTACAGACGTACCAGATTCAGCATTGTATCCCGGCTGGCTGCGTCGAGTTCCTGATCCCGCACCCGCAGCGTATCTTCGAGTTCTGCGATACGGTCGCGCTGATCGGTCGTTAATCCGAACGGAACCGACAGTGCAAGTGATCCGGCGAGGCTGATGCGACCCAGATCCGTGATTTCGGGACCTCCGGAGGCACGAGCTGCAGGTGTCAGGTTCAACGCGGGTAAAGGGAGCGCTGAGCTTCGTTCCAGAGCCAGGACAGTCGAATCTCGTCGCAGTTCGGTGAGTCTGACGTCCGGGGTAATCTCCGTGTTCCGCAGAATGTCCTGCATGCTCAGGCCACCGACAATATGAAGCGGTACGAGAGCAGTCAGCATGAGTGCACACAGTCTCTTCATTCCATGTTCCTTCCTTGATATCGTGTAGACTTATCATCGTGACCCTGTATGAAGTCGTACGGGTGAACATGTGAAGTTTGTGTGAAGTCGCAAAACCGCGAGTTGCCATTGTTACGGCTGTAGCCCAATATTAGATCCGGGACTAAGATGGCATATGTATTTGTAGTTGAAGACAACGATGGGCTGCGGGAAACGATCGTGTCGTACCTGCGTCTCGAAGAACACGCAACATCAGACTTCGATCGTCTGCAGAATGTCATGGATGCGGTCGCAAAACGCACACCGGATCTGATTATTCTCGACGTCATGCTCCCGGACGGAGACGGGTTTCTGTTCGCGCGTAAACTGCGGACACGTTTTTCGGTTCCGATCATTTTTCTTACGGCACGGAGTGCTGAGTCAGACCGGATTACCGGTTTCGAAGTTGGTGGCGACGACTACGTCGTGAAACCGTTCTCCATGAAGGAGCTTATGCTGCGGGTGAAGGCGGTGATCGCCCGAAGCAGCATCGAGGCCGGAGAAAAAACAGGTTCGCAAGATGAATGGATGCTTGTGCGCGGGGATACAACTCATCGGTTGTCAATCCGGGAAGCGACGCATGAGGTCATACACGATGCAGCGTCAGTAGTGGTGACCGCAGCTGAGTGGCGGATATTACAGCACCTCGCTCAACACGAGGGAATCGTCATATCCCGTGATCGACTCCTCGCGGTCTGTCTCGATTACCACGTTGAAGGCTCGGAACGCACCATTGATACCCATGTGAAGAATATCCGGGCGAAGCTTGGTGTCTCCGACTGGATAGAAACCGTGCGAGGTTACGGCTACCGGTTTCGTGGCAATCATGGGAGTCGTATGTAATGACGCTTACCGGCAGCATGTTCAGGCGGACTATTCTCGCCTTTCTCGTCTCCTACGTGGTTCTACTACTCGTACTGGGAACGGCTCTGGCAATCGGCTATCGACAGTCGATGCAGGAATGGAGCCGACGTCGTATCGAAGGCGCCGAGCAGGCTGCACGCCAGATTCTCGGAAGCGAGGCTGCACGCGGACCCGGTGCGTCGGCAACCAGGGCTGGCCGGATACAGGAAGAGATTGACCGGGCGATTCCAGGTGACGTTCCGCTGTTCGTGTTTGATGCAGACGAAGAGCTTATCGCAACCACACGAGGTGTCGGGCGTGGACGCGATCTTATGCAGCGACCTGACCAGCTCGTTCCCGTCCTGCGAGATGGACACACACTCGGGTTTTTCGCGGTCGGACCACCTGCGTTCAGGAGCGATGACGCGAACGACGTGCTCATTGAGTCGCTCACTGCCGCGGCACTCGTCGGGGCTGTCGTGGCGATTGCCGCCGCCTTTCTTGTTGCATTCGCACTCGCGTCCTGGCTCACACGGCCTGCCACAGATGTGGCGGACGGCATTATGCGAATTGCGGATGGTTCGCTCGATATTCCCGTGCCGGAGCGTGGTGCAACAGAGGTTTGCCTTATAGCACGCGCGGCGAACGGTCTCTCTGAGCGCCTCCGGGGAGAACGCGATCTGCGAACGCAGTGGGCGCAGGACATCGCGCACGATTTGCGTACACCGGTGGCATCGGCGAAAGCGCAGCTGGAGGCGATCGTCGACGGAGTGCACGAGGCAAGTCCCGAGCGTGTCGCAAAAACGCTGAAGGAACTCGCGAGAGTCGAAATCCTCATTGCTGATCTCGAGGAGCTGACACGGCTGGAAGCTCCCGAAGCGTCAATCGCTGTGACGGATTTTTCGACTGCCGATTTTGCTGCCTCGCTCTATGAGAGCTTTGTTCTGGATGCCGACCGGAAAGATATCGACATTCGTACCGAACTCGAGGTGTCCAGCATCTCGGCCGACGAACAGTTGCTGTTCCGGGCCGCAGGGAATATCGTGAACAACGCCATTCGACATACGCCAAATGGCGGTGTAGTGACTATTTCATTATCGGAAAAAGAAATACGGATACACAACCCCGGTGATCCGATTCCGGAACACGACCTTCCTCATGTGTTCGATCGCCTCTTTCGGGGCGAGTACGCGCGAAACAGTCGCGGGTCAGGACTCGGGCTCACCATCGCGAAGCGGATAGCAGAACTGCACGATGGATACCTTTCCGTCACGAGCACGAACGAAAACGGGACGGAGTTTTCGATTCACCTCTGGAATAAACTTCATACAGAGTTCACAGAGGCTCCATTTCCGTCTCACGGTCAGAAACGATGATATATACAAGATTATTACGCAGGAGGAACAACATGCGTATACGAACTTTGTTTCTGACAGTTTCCATTGTGGCGCTCTTCGCCACCTCTGCGTTCGCTCAGGTGAACGGTCTATACGGCAGACAGATTGCCGCTGCGAGTGAGGTAGAGACGTTCCGGGGTACCCTCGGACTTGACCGCAACGAGTGGATTCTGAATGTCGGAAATATCACCTACAACCTGCATCTCGGTCGCTTCGGGCACGAACCCGATCTGGCGCTTACCGAAGGGGCTTCAGCTGTGGTGGAAGGATTCGTGTTGGAGCGCGGCATCGCACCGATTTCCATCCTGACCGAAGGGCAGGAGCTCACGTTCTGGCACGAAGACGGGTATCCGCTCTGGGCTGGTCGAGGTGCACGAACAGAAGGTTTCAGCCAGATGCCGGATGGAGGACGCGGTATGGCGTTTGAGGCACGGGAACCTGCACCGCGAACGCGTGGCGAGGTAGAGCAGCGCGAGCCGCCCGCGCGTGATCGTGGACGACAGATGCCGCCGACGCGAGGGCGCGGCTGATCCGCACTCGGGTGCGAACCCAGGACGGCTCCTCTTTCGAGGAGCCGTTTTTTTCTATCGGTATCTTCCGACAGCGATGACAAGTGATTGCGGTTCCAGTTTCAGCCCGGTGAGCGTACCGTTTTTCAGGGGAACGCTGGTGGAACCGTCGCCTCCAAAGACAACCCGGGCTTCAGGTTGCAGTCGGTCGGTCGCGGTGCGATCCGGCCCTGCAGCAGTATCGTCTCGCGCAACCGACACCTGTGCTCCGAGCGCCGCTTCAAGTTCTACGTCTCCAGCCCAGGCGTCCCGACCCGCATTGAACAGTACGAGCGCCCACGTGTCGCTGGTGCACCTCACATAGCCGAATGTTCTGCGGTCAACGATGGCAACGCGAAAATCGCCGGTTCGAAGCGCCTCGTACTCACGCCGCAACGCAATAAGCGTCTTCGTCCACTCAAAGGTTTCATGGTCGAGTGCTGTTTCGTCGGCAGGAAAGGTCCTTCGGCAGTCTGGATCATATCCGCCTTCCATACCCAGTTCGTCTCCGTAGTAAATGCATGGCGCACCGGGAAGCGTAAGCTGAAACGCCGTCGCAAGCCTGAATGCCGCCCGGTCACCGGATACCACATTGACGAATCGTGGCTCGTCGTGACTCGAAAGCAGGTTCAGCTGGGCGCGGGTTACGTCGGGGGCGTATCGGTCGAGCAGCGCGGGAAGTTCGACTGCCATATCGGCAGCCGTCATGGGTGTGAGTGTCTGGCCGCCCGGTGAGCCGTATTCCTCTGAAATACAGTCCGCGCCGAAGTAACGGTAGCTTATGCGGTTGAACACGTAGTTCATGACTGCGTCGAACTGGTCGCCCTGCAGC
>SKKC01000030.1 GCA_007121695.1 Spirochaetales bacterium
GATTACTTCTCGGCTTCGCAGATTGTGCTGCCACTCGAAGTCGATGACCGTGAAGACGCAATACGAACGCTCGCATCGAGTCTGCCGGAGGGCGCCGTGTCTGACGCTGAACTGCTCGTGGAGGACGTCCTGCATCGGGAACGGCAGACCGGCACCGGCATGGAACACGGACTTGCAATTCCCCACGCGAAGACCGACGGCGTCACCGAAATGGTGTGCTCAGTCGGGCTGGCCCCGAACGGAATCGATTTTCAGTCCATAGACAACGAGCCGTCCCGAATTATCGTACTGCTTGCGTCTCCGAAGAACAGTAAAGGACCGCATCTTCAGTTCCTCGCAGCTCTCGTGCAGAGACTCAGAGACCCCGAGATACGAGATAGAATTATCTCCGCTCGTACCCCGGATGAGCTCTATCAGGTTATTATTTCTACCGATGCGCAGGCTCCGGGAATGCGGCCATTCCGTGCTCGACGGACCCGATAATATACGGGCGCAGCTCGGAGATCGAAATAATGCTGTCTATGCTTCCCACCTCCCGCGCACGCGCAACGCTGTGTATGCTGTCGAAGCGCGTAGCGAGCAGGGCCTGCTTCTCGCTCTGAACCGACTGCACGACGTTTTCGTAGTCCTTCTGCGAGAACGCCGGGTCGCTTGAACGCCGCTCGGCCGCTTCCTTGACCCGAGGATCGTCGTAGGTTTCCTTGCGCACAACGCCCGGAAACACGACTGCCGCCGCAGGTGCACCACCAATGACAGACGCGTACGCTCCCTCGATCGCTGCAGCGTGCAGATGCGGATTCAGGCGTTTCGAGAAGACTACGTAGGCTCCTCCGTGATATCTCGCCATGACGATAAACACGATGGGCCCATCGAAGTTCACCACAGCCCGACCGATCTCTGCCCCGTATTCCAGCTGCAGCTTCCTGAGAGACTCCGGACTTCCGTCGAAGCCACTGAGATTCGCGAGAATAACCACGGGCAGGCGTCCGCTGAACGCATTTATGCCGCGAGCGACTTTCTTGCTCGAGAGCGGGAAGAGCGTTCCTCCTCTCCAGCTTTCCGGACCATCGTATGGAACTTCCCCGATTCGAGAGAGTGATCTGCTTTCTATGCCGATGAGACCAACGGAATACCCACCGATCCGTGACTCCCATACAACCGACGTTTCGCCGTCCCGCAGATGTCGCCATCGCTCCAGAACGGGAGAATCCGTGTCCACGACCGCTGTCATGACCTGTCTCATGTCAAAGGGCTTTTTCCGCTCCGGGTTCAGTGAGCTCGAAAAAATATCACCAATGGTCGCAAAGCCCTGGCCGAGCGTGTCGTTATACGGAGTTGCACCGACATCCCTGTCGGTGGTGTCTCCGGTATCTCTGCGTTGCGGGAAGCGGCTACCCGGACGAACATACGAAATCTCGTAATGCCGGAACAGAACTTCATAGGCACCAAACAGGTCTCGTACCGCGATCTGAGCCTGTCCGTTCGGTCCCATGATTCGTTCCACGCCACCGATTCCGACGTTGTCCTCGGCACTCACACTTCCGGAGAAATCCAGCGCGCGTTTCCCTGTAAGCAGCATGGAAGCGTCTTCGGTCATGATAAGGAGACCGCGCGTATGCATGAGCATGGTTGCTTCGGCGTTCCAGTAGCTCTGCGCACCGACGTTTATTCCGCTGACGATAATGTTAATTTCGCCGCCGGACTGGGTAAACCGAATAATCCGCTTCAGCGTGTCGGCGGTCCAGTCGAGATTTTCCGTACCGCTATCCATGTCGATCCTGGCACCTGCCGAAACGGGAATCCACTCGACCGGCAGTTGTTTTTCTTCGGCGAGATCGAGCGCCGCGTTAATACGCCGGCATTCAGCCTCGCTCAGGGAACCCATGTCCGACGTCGTATCGGACAGAATCAGAACCCGGGAGATGCCGTCGGGGAATCCGGCCGGCCAGGAGGTAATGATACCAAACACGATGTTCGACTCGGACTCACCGTAGGCACGTCCCCGGACAGAGACTGCCTGTGTATTCCCGTTTTGTACGACTATATCGAACTCCTCGAAATCGCCTTTCGGGAATGAATCGGAGATCTGCAGCCCGGTCCTGGTGATCAGTTTAATCAGCTCATAGGGATAGACGGTTCCGCGCTGCCGTGCCCGGACCACTTTGGCTGTATATGTGTCGATGGGCTTCAGCAGTTCTTTCGAAGGGGTTCTGCTGCGGAGGGAAAAGTTCCTGCCGGAAATGTTCTCAAAGAGCATTTCCACTTCCTGTGGGGAGCCGTCGCGATGGGACAATCGACGATTGTACACCACGAACTTTTCCAGACCCAGATCGGCTGCGCGAGTGCTGAGGACCTCGGCGTAGGTTCGAATGTCTTCAAGCCGTGCGTCAACGACGCTGCGCATGTGAACAATGATGCGATTCCACTGCAGCCTGCGAGCACGCTTGGCCTGCTCGGCGCGCATTGCGTAGACTGCTTCCATAAACACATTCTCGAATGCAACCATTCTCCGGATCTGACCTGAATCGTCACGTTCGAATTTGGAACTCGGGACTTCGACCAGAGCGAAGAGGCGTTGATCCCGCTTGTTTGTCCTGCACTCGGCGTCCAGCAGTGTTACGAACTCACCGGCGTACGGAACAGTGTAGGTGAAATTACTCAATCGCTCGACGCGCAGTTCGCGGTATCGCAAGGGATTGAACGGGCCGACATGCGGATCCTGCTCGAGTCCCTTCGAACCGGGTACAAACGTACGATAGGTGGTACCCTGGCCGTGCAGAACTCCGATCGAAATCCATGAAACGTTTGCATCGAGACCTTCGAAGGAACGATACACGGTGTCCGCGTCCAGATCTGACGGTCTGCCATCGAGCAGGAGCAGAATTTCGCAGGACCGTTGTGGCCGTGCGTGGTCGATGTGTTCCTGGACACGGCGCAGCACGAGTTCGGGTGTCTCGACCATCTCAGCAGTCCCAACTGCAACAAACTGCGTGTACGAGCGGTACGTGTCTTCCGACTCGACGATTGCACACGCGACACAGCCCGGAATCGTGTCCTCCATGACCTGCACCGCGGTTATCGTTCGGTCCCGGTTGAAGCGGCGGGCGAGCATTTCCGTGACGATCGTTCGCCGGGAGGATGTTTCTTCGCCTATGGTCCGAACCAGTTCAGCGTTAATGTTATGCCCGCTGTCGGTTATCTGGGACATGATTCCTTCTATGACCGCGCTTCGCGAGCCCGCACGCTCGATCAAATCGACCGCGCGTCCAATCTGCTCGTGACGCTCCTCTCTGAGTGACTGCAGATACTGCCGGTCGATCAGGTGATACCGTGCGTGGATCGCCGCGTCAGCGAGTGCGCGTGCCTGCACGCCGCACAGTACGGTAATCTCGTCGAGAAGGTTGCCCGGATCAGGCATGGGTGATGATGGAAGCCCCGCTTCTTCGAGCACGAACAGTGCTTCGCGCAGGAGCGACTGTTTCACGTCGCGAATTGCGTGCGAACGAAACAGTCGCAGGAGCGTACTGCGTTCCTTGTCGAGGCCACCAAACTCGTCGCGAACGTAGTGCTTCAGCACCCGGCCCAGCGCCTCGAGAAAGTCCTCGGGCATGCCACGTTCCCGGTCGAGATGGCGTTTGTAATAGTGAATCAGAAGTTCAGAGTAGGGGGCAGGCCGTGCAAAACCTTCAGCGGCACCCTTGCGGTCACTAAAAAGCGTGCCGACCGCCACGTAGGCCTCCATGGCGTCTACAATGACTGCGGCACCGTCGGTCTGCCCGTCCTTCGTCTGTGGCTCTCGCAGGAGCGTCGGACCCCGTCGCAGAACATCCGCGCTGTAGTCGTATCCGAGAAACAGACCGACGAACTCCCTGCGTATTCGCTCGTCTTCGTCTATGAGAGTCGGGCCGTCGAACGTAATCGGCTCTGCCTGTCGTGACTGGGTGTCGTCGTCGCCACCGGCCGACTCGAGCTGTATAAGCACCTGTCCTGCGGCAACCTGTTCACCGGGTTTGACGAGAATCTCGCGGATGACACCCGATTCCGGAGCTTCGACAATCATTTCCATTTTCATGGCTTCAAGGCTGAGGATGACTTCACCCTTCTGCACTTCCTGACCCACGGTTGTCGGTATCGATAGTACAATGGACGGTGACGGCGCCTTGACCGCACCCGAAGACTCCACTTCGAGCAGGTAGGGCTGTCCGTCGATTTCGCATTGTATGCTGTCGCCGCGTTCTACTGTCTGCACGTTCAGTCGACGGGAACCGGCGAGCAGAAGCGCTTCGTGATCACGTTTGAGATACGTAATTCTGTGTACGGTATTTTCTACTTCGAGGTGAAACTGATTGTCGCCTACGGATTTCACCAGAAGCTCGTACGGATAGCCACGGTACTTCAGCGAACACACCTTCCCGTCTCCGCTGCGCACATCGCGCGGACTGCCAGCGGTCGACAGTTGCTGGTTGAAGTTCGCAAGGTCCTCAGCGCTCTCGGAAAGATAGTGTTCGACGGCGCAGGCGAATATCGCGTACTGCGCGTCCGGACCTCCTGCCGCGTCCCGCCGTTCGGCGAGCATCTGCTCTACGCAACGCGTGTGGACGTCGCCCGATCGCACCTCCGCATTCGACAGGAGGGCCAGGAGAAAACTACGGTTGGTTGTTCCGTTCTCGATGCGCACGCGCAGTTCACGCAGGGCCCGCTCGAGGCGCGCGATTGCGGCGTCGCGGCTTGGACCCTTTGCGATGATTTTCGCGATCATGGAGTCGAACACGGCGGGAATGGTCGAGCCCTGTTCAACACCCGAGTCGACGCGTATGCCGGGACCGGCAGGCGGCTTGAAGGTCGATACGTAACCAGGTGCGGGGGTGAACTCGCGGTCCGGGTCCTCCGCATTCAAGCGCACTTCCATGACGTGGCCGAGTGGCTCTGATTCACGCGGCTGCACGCGGTTCCCGAGTGCTACATCAATCTGTCCCTTTACCAGGTCAATGCCGTACAGCTCTTCGGTGACGCAGTGTTCTACCTGCAGGCGCGTGTTCACCTCCATGAAATAATACTCTGCGCGATCAAGGTCGTAGAGAAACTCGACGGTGCCTGCACCCGTGTACGATGC
>SKKC01000153.1 GCA_007121695.1 Spirochaetales bacterium
CACCGGCACCCATTCCGCAAGATCGGCGCCTTCCAGCCCTTCCTCGCGGACCTTTTCGATAAGTCGGCAGATCATCTGCGACTCAAGCGATGCCAGATCAATTCTCTGGGGCGAAATAAAGAACGCTTCCCGAAAGAACGCCTTGGCCCGGACAGATTCCCCTGTCAGTGCGTAGCAGTCGGCAAGTTCGGCCAGTATCTGCGCATCCTCCCGTCGGGCTTTTCCGGCCCGCTCAAGTACCAGAAGAGCAGAATCGTAATGGCCGAGAGCCTTTTCGCACCTGCCAAGCCGTAGAAGCAGTTCCGCGTCTGCAGTACCAGCCTGTTCTGCAACTGTCTGATAGTATCCCAGCGCGGCCTGGAACACGTGTATCCGGACAGCAGCCATCCAGGGCTCGGACGCCTCGCCGACACGATCCACAAACTGCAGAAAGTTGTGCCACTGTGCGAGCAGAAAATCACCCTGCTCAAAAGCGCTTCCAATCTGTTCCAGCAACGCCGTACGGTCCATCCAGAACCGGACGTATTTCAGACTTACGACCAGATCCGGATGGTCGAAATCGACCGTCAACGCCTGTTCGAGATGCACTGCCGCATCTGCGAGTCTATGCTCGCACACGGCGGTTCGTGCTCGCTCAATGAGATCGTGGACTGTCTGACCCTGATGGATCGCATCATGTGCGGACATAAACCTCTGAATTTCACCCGAACATCCAATTATACCTGTTCACTTGGCTTCGTCAACGCAGCGATCTTGCAGGGTGAACTCCGCGGGGCGAATGTGCTACTATCCAGACATGAAATACAGCTTTCCGTGCCTGGCACCAAGCCTTCTTTCCGCCGATTTTACGCAGGTTGCCGAGGCCGTCACCCTCGTCGAACGCAGCGGTGCCCGAATTCTCCATCTTGATGTTATGGACGGCCATTTCGTTCCGAATCTGACCTTCGGACCGAAAATGGTCGCCGATATTCGTGACATAACAGGGTTGCCGCTCGACGTGCACCTTATGATCGAAGAGCCGGAACGTTCGGCAGACGCCTACATGGACGCAGGAGCGTCAATCCTGACGTTTCATGCCGAAGCCTGTGTACACATCCATCGTCTGGTCGAGCGTATTCACGCTCGCGGAGTGCATGCAGGCCTGGCCATCGTTCCGTCAACTCCGCTGAGCTCCGTGGAACCCATGCTCGACGATATTGATCTGCTGCTCGTCATGACGGTGAACCCCGGTTTCGGGGGACAGACCCTTATTCCCCTTTGTGTCGACAAGATTCGTTCGGCGGTCCGTCTGCGGAAGCAGCGAGGGCTCGACTTTCGTATCGAATGCGACGGTGGGGTAAACGAGACCACCAGTTCGGAGCTCGTCGACGCCGGAACCGATATACTGGTGGCGGGTAGCGCGTTCTTCGGCTCCGACGCGCGCGACAGACTGGTACAACAGGTGCAGGGAGAAGAATAGAAAACGCGGGCCGGGACATTTCAGACCCCGGCCGAACATGACGAAATAAAAGAAGAGGTGTATTCGATCATGATCCAAAGACTCCGCACTGCTGTCGTCACAGGAAGTTTGCTCCTGGTGTTCGCTGTCGCACACGTACAGGCGAGTTCCTTTGCGGAACTGTATAATTCCGCCATCGACGCGTTCGAGGATCGTAACTTTACGGCCGCTGCCGCCGGTTTTCGCAGTGCCGCCGCCGCCGGGAACGAGGACGAGCAGGCCCTGGCCTGGTTCTGGGCCGGGAGATCAGACCTCGCAGCGACCCGCACGCAACCCGCCGCACAGGCATTTCATGAGTTTCTCCGACGGGCAGAGACAACGCATCAGCTTGTACCCGAAGCTCGATACCAGCTCGGTCGCATTGCGTTCCTCGAGGCCGAGTTTCAGCAGGCCTTACAGGTGTTCGATGCCTTCCTTGACGACTATTCCGATCATTCGCTTGCCGGAAACGCCCTGTACTGGAGCGGCGAGAGCCTGCTTGCGCTTGGCCGTCCCGAAGAAGCGGCAATGCTGTTTAATGCAGTCGTCGCGAGCCACTCGGATAGCCCGCGATTCGAGGCAGCCCGCTTCCGACTCGACGTGATAGCGCTCAACCGGCGCGAGCAGGAACTGATAGAACTCCTGCGCCTGAGCGCTGAGGAGCAGGTACGCCTCGCAAACAGTCTCCAGGCTGAACGCGAAGCGCATCGCGCCACACGCGAAGGGATGCTTCGCCTCGAGACCGAAGAGCTGCGGGACGCGGAACGAGCACTCGAGCGCGCTCAACAGGAGCTTGACAGGGAACGCAGGGAAGTACAGATTCGCAGCGAGGAACTGGACCGCCGACTCGAGGCGGTACAACTGCAGGAAGAACTTCTCACGCTCATTGGCGCGTACGCCGAATGGCTTGAAGGACAGGAGTAGGGCATGGACAGAATCCGGCCTGTTGGAAAGACCCGCATACGCACGGCATTACTCCTGTTCCTCTGTGGTTGTGCGGCGGCATACGCATCCGGTGATCGCGAAGACGCAGGTACGGCACAAGCTGTACGCGCAGCCGAATCGCTGCCGTCCTTTACCATCGATGCGGCGACGGGCGATATTGCTCGCGCTTCGTTCCCGGACGATCTCCCCGCCGGATTGCGTCTATGGGACCCGGCTATATCGGTCGGCCAGATACAGGTGGGAAACCGTGTGTATCCGTTCTCTGACGTACTCAACACCGATCTCACGGGAGAGGTGCAGGGCCTCGCGATCGAATTTTCGGCAGACCGGCAGGAGGAGCGCGAGACTGTTGCAGGTATGGTCCGGGTACATATTCGCGCTCATGTCAGAAACACGACGTCACGAGCGAGAACCTTTGCCCTGCGATATGTGATGGCTCCCCATACACCCGCTTCAGGGAGATCGGACGCATTCGCCATCGCGCGAATCGACGAAGCACCACGCGCGCGCACCATTGTTGAGCGGGAGACAGACCTGAACGCTTCCGCAGATACACGTGTCGTGTTTCCGGTCAGCGGTCAAAGTTCATCAGGCGAGGCCGAGGCGTTTCCATTCGTCGGCCTGCTTGTGTCACCCGACATGACGCCTGCGCAGATCAGCCTTTCCAACCGCACGCGTTTGCTCGACACGCCATGGACGTTCCGAACCACGCGAAGCCGTCCGTTTGCCCTCGCACCGGGAGCCCCGGCAGATCCCGCATTCGGGATACGATTCGGGGAAGTGTCGCTTGCTCCGGACGAAGACGTAGAGCTGGTTTTTGTACTGCTTGTCGGATTCGGTCCCGAACCCGAACCCGAGCCCCAGGCCGAACCCGATCTCGAGGTAGACTCCGAGGCAGACCTTGAACCAGTCGCCGAGCCGGATCAGGACACCGGAGATCGAGCGGACGCCCCGACCGAGCAGGCTGGCCAGACTATACCCGATGACGATCCCTCGATAGACGTCACGCCCGCCGAGGACCCGGTTCCCGAACCGGACGCCGATGCTACCGCTGAATCTGGTACGGAAACCGAAGCCGACACCGTGCGTGCACAAGATGCGTTCCGGCAACTTGCCGGAGCGCTCGATGAACTGCGGGCCTTACAGAGACGCAGCGAGGCTCCGTCGCGCGAGGAACTGGACGAAGTACGAGCCACCATCGAGCGGCTTCGAAGGGAGCTGGATACGCTTCGACGGAGTGACACTCAGGAATGAAACAGTCGAGTGCGCTGCGTACGGCCGAGAAACACTACCGACGCAGGGAATACGCCCAGACGATAAGCACACTCGAACCGCAGATTTTTCTGTATCGCGAGAACGCCCGTTTCTATCACGTGCTGGGACTGTCATGTCTCAAGACCGGAGATCTGGGAGGTGCCAGATCGTACCTGATGCGGGCGACGCAGATAGACAGGAGTTCGATCGCTCCGCGACTTGCGCTCGCAGCGTGCGATCTTGGGCGCAGTGACACCGACGAGGCGCTGCAGATGTGGCTGGAGATTCTCGACGAGGATCCTGCAAACCGCTATGCGCAGAAGGGACTCGATCTGCTGCGAGCCGGCCTGAAACAGGACGACGGTACGCCTGTAGACGTACTGTCGGTCATGCATCGACTATACCCCGACATTGTCTCACGGCGAATACGCGCTGCCACCGTACGTCGGAGCATCGTTCTTCTCGCCGTTCTTGCCGGTATCGCCGCGTCTGCTGTGTACGGACCACGGCTGCTTAGGGAACTTCGCGAGTCCGGGCTCGAACGCGACGGAAGCGAACTTACCGAGCTCCCGAGGCGTACAGACCTGGTGCGTACCGCCGGCGCTGCAAGCGAACCTGACGCAGCCCCAGCGCTGTTCGTACTGTCCGATTCCGAGCTTCGCGGAGTTTTTGACGATCTGAGGCGCTATTTTCTGGCGGAGCGCGATAATCTCGCTGCGCGTGAAATAAACCGCATTCTGCTTTCCAATGCCCAACAGGCGCTCAAGGATCAGGCCTTCATGCTACGGGGATTCCTGCAGGCACCATCCTTCGCCGACTTTACCGATTCATTTGATCTGGACGATGTACGCCGTCAACCCGAACTGTACGAAGGCACCTACGTCCGGTGGCGTGGCCGATCGAGTAACCTGCAGGCGACCGACGAACGCGTAACCTTCGATTTTCTCGTAGGCTACGAAGACCTTGTGACCGTTGACGCAATCGTTCCCGTCGAGTTCACGCGTGCTATCAGAGTTGACCCGCAGTTTGCGATTGAACTGATTGGTCGCATCAACCTGGACCCGGAAACCCCCGAAGGTTTCCGTCTGCAGGGGAGCGCGATCCGGCTGATTCAGGTGCGCGGGCAGTAAACGGGAGATAGCAATGAGAGCAGTGGTAACCCGGGTATCGCAGGCGCGTGTTGTATGCGAAGGCACGGTCGCAGGGAAGATCGAACACGGACTCATGGCGCTGATCGGCATATCAAACGAAGACACGACAGACGACGTCGCCTATATCGCCCGAAAAATCACCTCGCTGCGTGTATTTGACGACGAACACGGGATCATGAACCGGTCGGTGCTCGACGTCTCGGGGGCTGTCCTGCTCGTGTCCCAGTTTACCCTGTACGGGAACGCACGGAAGGGGCGCAGACCGTCCTACAACCGGGCCGCGGG
>SKKC01000235.1 GCA_007121695.1 Spirochaetales bacterium
GGGCGTATCGTTCGACGTGAACATGATCGCTTCGCCGGGAACGCCAAGACGCTCGCAGAGAATGAGTTCCGCCATGGAACTGCAGTCGAAGCCCATTCCTTCGTCCCACAAGAGCTTCAGCACGTGCGGATTCGGCAGCGCCTTGACCGCGTAGTAGTTCCGGAAGCCGCCGGGAACCCAGGAAAATGCATCGCGGAACTCTCGGGCTGTCTGCCGCATGCCTGCTTCGTCGTAGAGATGGAACGGTGTCGGGAAGCGCGCAGTAATATCCTCGACCTGATCGCGCGTGAACGGAACTCGCTTGTGTGCCATGCACAGAGAATAGAAACGTCAGGTCCGAAGGTCAAGCAGAATCGATCCGACTGTGCATGCTCGCGGCCATCGCCAGACCGTCGCGACTCCACGCGACGAATCGTGGTGCCCGAAGCTGATCCGCGCGATATCGGGGAACCGCACCAGTATCGGCATCGAACACCATGCCGCCGCCTGCTTCGACGATCGCGTGTCCGGCTGCGATGTCCCACTGACTGCAGGGAGAAAACCGGGGGTATACGTGAGCCTCGTTTCGGGCAATGCTCATGAACTTACGCGCGCTACCCGTCTGCACAAGCGACACACCACCAGCCCGCGCACCGAGCGCCGCGATCCAGCCCCCGGTTGCGGCGTCCATGTTGTGGCGGCTCGCAATGACGGAAACCGCACGATCGCGAAGCGGTGTACCCCACGCCTCGTCTCCCGCGGCTGACCCGCCGCGAGGCAGAACAGCGAGCTCATCATCCTGCGATCTGCTGCTCGCCGCCCTGACGATGCACAGTCCGACCCCGGGTTCGCCCATGACCGCCTCGTCGAGAGCCGGGCTGTACACCAGGCCGAACCGAACGATGCCGTCCCGAACGAAGCCGATGCATACCGCGAACTCTCCGCTTCCTTCGAGAAAGCCTTTTGTACCGTCTATCGGATCGATGATGAAATAGTCGGTGTACGCCGCTCGCTGAGCTTCCGGCGCGTGTTCGCCTTCTTCGCCTACGATGGGCGTGTCGGGGAAGAGCCGCGAGAGGCCCTCGACGATAATCTGCTGGCTTTCGGTGTCTGCCCGTGTCACGGGAGAGCCGTCGGCTTTGCTCCGCTCGTCGAGGTCTGCTGAAGCATCCTGCGAGAGTCTGAGGCTGTGTACCCCCGCGCGAACGGCGGTATCGAGCATTGCGGCAGCGGCAGCGGTGTCGAGGAGCATGGGGATTACCGTCCGACACCCCTGTAGGTAAACCCGAGTTGCCGTGCTTCGTCGGGGTCAAGCGCGTTTCGCGCGTCGAGAATTACACGGCCCTTCATGAGGGAGTGCGCTTTTTTCAGGTCAAGGTTGCGATAGGCATTCCACTCGGTCAGCACCACAAGCGCATCGGCGTCTTTCAGCGCCTCGAACTCGCTCTCGAAATAGGTAACACCTTCAGAAAACAGCTTCGAGAAGTTCTCCATGGCTTCCGGATCGTGCGCCTGCACGGCGGCTCCCCACGAGCGAAGCATGCCCACCATGGTGATCGCCGGGCTGTCGCGCACGTCGTCTGTTTCGGCCTTGAACGCAAGCCCGAGAACCGCGACCGTCTTTCCTGCGGGGTCTCCGAGCATCGTTTTCAGTTTGTCGGCAGTCAGCTCTTTCTGTCGCTCGTTCGCACGAATCACTTCTTCGATAAGACTCATCTGCACGCCAAAGCGGTTCCCGGTGGACACCACGGCCTTGGTGTCCTTGGGAAAGCAGCTTCCGCCATAGCCTGGCCCCGGATGCAGGAACTTCGGGCTGATACGACCATCCATGCCCATGGTCTTGGCAACGGCGTGAATATCTGCGCCGCAGGCCTCGGCCAGATTGGCCATCTGGTTAATGAAGGTAATCTTCGTGGCAAGAAAGGCATTGGACGCGTACTTGATGAGTTCGGCGGTTTCGAGTGAACACCAGACTATGGGAGTCTCGATCAGGTACAGCGCGCGGTAGACGTCTTCCATGAGCTCGCGGGCCTTCTTCCCCTGCTCCGTCCCCTCCTCGTAGCCTATGACGAGTCGATCCGGGTGAAAAAAGTCCTGCACCGCCTTCCCCTCGCGCAGAAACTCCGGATTCGAGACGACTGCAAAGTCGGCGTCCGGTGCCTGTGCCCGGATTTCATCGCCTATCCAGCGGTTGGTTCCGACCGGAACCGTGCTCTTGGTTACCACGACGGTGAACCCTGAAAGCGATGCGGCGATGTCCCGGATTGCGCTGCCGATATAGCTCAGGTCTGCGCTGCCGTCTTCGCTCTCCGGGGTGCCCACTGCGATAAACACAATGTCTGACCCGGCAACGCTGCCCCGTATGTCCGTGGAGAAGCGCAGGCGTCCTGACTCGATGTTCCGGTGCAGATAGTCGCGCAGGCCATGTTCATAAATGACTTCCTCGCCGCGAGACAGACGTTCAATCTTACTCGCGTCGATATCGACGCCCGTGACGGTATTGCCGAAGTCGGCGAGTCCGACCCCGCTGACAAGTCCAACGTATCCTGTTCCAATGACCGTAATATTCTGTGCCATAATGCCTACAGACGATAGCACAGCCCCCGGGGGGCAACAACTGCGCGCGTACAGGGGAGTACACAATGATCACATCAATTTTCGCCGTGGCAGCGAGACTGGTACCAATTCTTCTTATTCTCGGGCTGGGTAATCTCGTACGGACGAAAGCTCTGCTGTCCGAAACGACAATAGAGGAGCTGAAAGGGCTTGTGGTATCCGTTGCACTGCCCGCGGTCCTGTTCGGCGCCTTCCTCGAAATGGACCTTGACCCCTCATATCTGCTGATCTTCGTCGTCATTCTCCTGATCTGTGTGGTTATGTACGGAATCGGCGTGACCATTCGCACCCGAATCGGGGCGTCACGCGAGTATTATCCGTTTCTCATGACCGGATTCGAGTTCGGCATGGTTGGTATTCCGCTCTTCGGCGCCGCGTACGGCCTCGAAGCCGTCGGATACATCGCCATTGTCGATCTGAGTCACGAACTGTTTATCTGGTTCGTGTTCGTGACGCTTCTGAGATTACGGCGTGACGGCGGCGGGTCGGTGACGCAGACGCTGGCAAGCTTCGTCCGATCACCTCTCATTATCGCGATACTTGCCGCGCTCGCCCTGAATATCTCGGGAATCGGCAATGCCTTCGAAGCGAGTCTCGCCGGGCAGACGGTGCTTCGCACGCTTGAACTGCTTGGCGGCATGCTGATTCCCGTCATTCTGATTATCGTGGGATACGGTATGAGGCTGAGTCCGAAAAACGCCCTTGCTACCGTATCGGTGGTTGTTCCCCGCCTGCTTCTTCTGATACCGGCGGCAATCCTGCTCAATCGGTGGCTTTCGGCAGTCCTGCCGGATTTCGGCCCGGCGTTTCAGGCCGCGCTTTTTACCTTTCTGATATTGCCTCCGCCGTATGTGATTCCGCTCTTTATGTCGCGTGACAAAGCCGATGAACGAAGCTTCGTGAACACCGTGCTGTCTGTCTACACCGCGGTGAGCATCGGTATCTTTATCGTATATTTTGCCCTGAACCCGGTTATCTGAATCACAAAGTCGGTTTGCACGGAGCGACGTGCCACCATATAGTAAAGATATATGATGAAAAAAGTTCGACGTTGGTGGTCGTCGGTCCGCCGCCCGAAGGATGTGTCCGCCGAGATCGCGGAAGATACGTCCGAGGCTCCTGATCCGCTGAAGTTTCTCGGTGCAGAGGTCAATTTTCGGGACACCCAGGAAGAAATCAGAAAAAACCTGCAACTGATAATACGCATTCGCTGGTTTGTTTCACCGAGCATTCTGCTAATCATGACGCTCGCCGGGGTGTTTGGCGTGGCCGAACAGACCGGATTAACCGCCGAGCAGCTGAGTATCAACGGCATAAACATGGGACTCATGCTTGTGCTGAACATGATCTACCTGATTTCATCGCGACGGGCAAAAAATCTGGGACCGCTCGTTCTTTTTCAGTTAATTATTGATATTGTTCAGTTCTCGTTCACCATTTATCGCACCGGCGCGATTACGAGCCCGTTTACCTTCCTGTACTTCTTCGTAATCTTCTCCGGCGCGCTGCTCGTCAGCGGTCGGACCGCATTCCTTATGGCTGGCCTCGCGTCGGTCGCCTTCATTGGCATCGTGGCGGCCGAATACGCGCGCCTGATTCCGCACCAGCCATACTTCAGTCCGCTCGCGGGCATGCAGGATAACCCCGCGTACTCGGCCCTGACCATGGCGTTTACGGTCATTTCGCTGTACGCCTTTGCCGCCCTCGCCGGCTTCCTGACTGGCCTGATCCATCGCCGACAGCGGCAGCTGCAACAGACGGTTACCTTGCTGAAAGAACGGAACGAGACCATGCTTATGCTGTATCGCACCTCAGAGGCGCTGAACAGACATACGGATGTGAACGAAGTCGGTGCATTCGTGCTCGACGAGCTTATGCAGTTTCTTGATCTCGACCGTGCGCTCCTGTACCTGAACGAACGCGACCAGTTGCTCCGCCTCGCTTTGATCCGCACCCGGGAAGGCGGCACCGACACCTCGGTAAAACTCGAGATTCCCCTGGAAGACGGAGCCGGACTCACCGCCCGCGTGGCACTGGAACAGAAGGCCTACAACATCCGCGACCCCGAGAACTCGCCGCTAATAAACCGGGAGCTCGCGAAAAAGATAGGCCTGAACCCCTTTGCCATGGCTCCGCTCGTGCTCCGCGGACGCACGGTCGGCGTCATAGGCATAGACCGCAGCTTCAAGCCGGTCGGCAACGAAGAGTTTCAGATCCTGCGGGCCTTTGCAAACCAGGCAGCGATTGCGATTGACAGCGTTCGGTCGGGGGGTAGACAGTAATCCCGAAGCGGACCGCGTGGAGAGATCTAACGAGTGAAAAAATCACTGTTTCTGAAATGGCTCTCGACATACCTCACCTTCATTCTGGTTTCGGTGGCGTTTATCACGGGAACGTACCTTATCTATCTGAACGGCATTACCGACAACCTGCGACGGACGAACGAATCGTATCTGCAGCAGATCGTGAATCACTTCAACTACACGTATCAGTCGCTGAATCAGCTGGCGTACA
>SKKC01000427.1 GCA_007121695.1 Spirochaetales bacterium
GCCCAGAACAGTGTCTTGAACGGCCTGAAACAGCTCTCCTCGTACAAGCGCGAGGAATACAAGCTGACGGTTCGCATGGAGGTAAGCGACGGTCTGTTTACGGCAGACATTCCGGAAGCGGGATTCGACGCGGCGCTCGCACAGATAAAGAAGACCTGGAAGGCGCGCGACATTAAGCAGCCGTTTTTCGCCGATCTGATCCGGGAAGTCCTGGAAGAAGATTACACGGAGGCGGGGCGAGGCGAACGAGACCAGCGCCTGCCAAAAATGGCGCCTGCCTCCGGCGGCGGCGAGAAGTCGGTGAAACGAAACGCGAAAGATAAAAAGGTGCTGCTCGACGCCGTTCTCGCGCTCTCCGCCGCCGGCCGGTCGCTGTTCACGTGCACCGAGCGGCTGGCCGAGAACAGCAGCGAGCTCGAGTCGAGAAAACAGGGCCTGGTGCAGGCGATCAAACGGTGGCTTGCGGAACGCGTCCAGGGAGAGAAACCGCACCTGCAGTACGAGATAGAGTTCACCGACATTACGACGTCGGCGAAACATCGGGAGACGATAGATTTTACGGTGTTCATGGAAAAGACGGTAAAGAAGGCTCGCCAGCTTTCCGGACTCGGTCAGCGGTCGGGAAAAGCATGGACTCGTCTGCAGACAGCTGACGACGATCAGATCCTCGCCTTTCTGACACGCAGCATCGAAGAGCTGCAGCTCCTGCACAGAACGCTCGTCGCCCTCGACGATTTTTTCCGCACACACCGCGAACGCACAGCCGGTTCACAGACACGGGGCATGCGGATCGAGCTCGGATCGATTCGGGACCACATCCGCACCTCGAACAAGCTGCGCCATGAGTATGTCGCCCGGAAGGAAGAAGCCGAACAGCTTCGAAACCTCGGTGTGCCCGACGCCTGACGGTTGCGCTTACAGTCGATAGACGCCGAGTGTGCGCAGGTCCTCGCTGACTTCGCCCAGGGCTTTCATTCCGGCCTCGAACTGCGCCGCGTCTTCGGGTATCTGCACATCCAGATAGAACATGTAGTTCCATGGTTTTCCCGGGATGGGTCGTGATTCGAGTTTCTTCAGGTTCAGATCCCGCTCGGCAAGTACCTTCAGACACACCGCAAGCGCACCGGGTGAGTCCGGTGTTGCGAGAACAAGAGCCGCCATATTGGGATTATCGACCGGAGGATGATCCCGGTGTCCGACGATGGCGAATCGTGTGTAATTGTGCGGGTTCGTCTCGATTCCTTCCCGAAGCACCTTCATTCCGTACATGGCGGCCGCCTCCCGGGATGCGATTGCGGCGACGGACGGATCGGATTTCTCTGCGACGAGTTCGACCGAACCGGCAGTGTCATAGTGCGGAAGTGCCTTGATGCCGTGATCCTCGAGGAACTGCCGGCACTGCGCGAGCCCCTGCGGATGCGAGTACACGGTCCGCACGGACTCGGTCGACGCGCTCTCGGGACCGATGAGGCAGTGCTGAACCCGGATCTGCGTTTCTGCGAGGATGGTGACATCCGGATAGCTCAGCAGGAGATCGTAGTTCTCGTGAACACTTCCGGCAAGACTGTTTTCGAGCGGGATAACGCCGTATTCCACCGTGCCCTGTAACACAGCCTCGAATACGTCCCGGAATGCGTCTTTCGGCTCGGCGTGTACGTCGTTCGCCTGAAAATAGCGCAACAGAGCTGTCTCGCTATAGGCGCCGCGAGCGCCCTGAAAGGCGACCTTCAGTGCTTCGGTTTTCGATGATTCGGCTGCGCCTGCACCGCCGCCGAACACGGGTCGGGCATCCGCACGATCGGGCAGCCGCACAAGCTCCCGGCCGAGCACCGGCGTCATGGCCTCGAGATCGCGCATGAGTTTCTCGAACTGCGCGGGATACAGGGTCTGCGGTCCGTCGCTCATGGCCAGCTCGGGGTCGGTATGCACTTCGACAATGATGCCGTCGGCACCGACCGCGGCCGCAGCCAGAGCGACAGGAGGAACCTTGTCGCGGATTCCGGTCGCGTGGCTCGGGTCCACAACCACCGGCAAGTGACTCAGTTTTTTCACGACAGGAATGGATGAGATATCAAGGCTGTTTCGCGTGTAGGTTTCAAAGGTACGTATGCCCCTGTCACAGAGGATCACGTCTTCCGTTCCGTGGGCGAGGACATACTCGGCTGCCATGAGCCACTCTTCTATGGTCGCCGCGAGGCCCCGCTTGACCATGACCGGCATGCCGGTCGCACCAACTTCTTTCAGCAACTCGAAGTTCTGCATGTTTCGCGCTCCGATCTGGAACACGTCGACGTACTCCCGCATCATTCCGACGTGAGACGGCGAAACAACCTCGCTGATAACGGGCATACCGGTCGCCTCGCCCGCCTCCTTGAGATATC
This sequence comes from Spirochaetales bacterium, assembly GCA_007121695.1. Lineage (GTDB taxonomy): Bacteria > Spirochaetota > Spirochaetia > DSM-27196 > SKKC01 > SKKC01. The sequence continues at coordinate 2,382 of SKKC01000427.1, forward strand.
GAAGACCTTCTTCACCCAGTCCCTGAAAACTGTACGGGGAGGTGCGGGGTTTGAAGGCGCCGCCACGCAACATGACAGCCCCCGATTTACGTATGATGCGTGCCACCTCGAGAATCTGCTCACGGCTCTCCACCGCACAGGGGCCGGCAATGACGGTCAGCCGCGGTCCCCCAAAGCGTACGGGACCGACCTGCACGACCGTGTCGTCCTTTTTCAGCTCCCGGCTGGCAAGTTTGTACGGTTTGGTAATGGGCACGACCTTGTCGACACCAGGGAGAACCTCTACTTCACGGATATCAATCGGCGAGGAGCCGACGGCGCCAAAAATTGTTTCTTCAACACCAACAATTTCGCGAACCTTGAATCCGTGATTTTCGAGGAACGAGCGTATCTGCTTCTTCTGTGCGTCGCGGATGTCCCGCTCAAGAACGACTACCATAGTTCGACACAGTACGAAGCCGCTCCTCCCGTGTCAATCGAAGGAGTTATCTTGTATCTCCTGTGGCTCTCGTCGTATTTTACCGCGGAGCAGCACATGCGCGACTACATAAAAAACATAGCAGGACCCGACCGTTTTTCGGCCGTATCACCAGTCACGGATGCCTTCGGCGGAGTCACCGCTGCCGTGATCTCGCTGCCCCTGGCGCTTACCTTCGGAGCCGTCTCGGGGATCGGACCGGCGGCAGGCGTCTACGGTGCGATCGCCGTCGGTTTCGTCGCTGCGGTCTTCGGAGGTACGAGGACCCTGATTTCCGAGCCGACCGGACCCATGACGGTAATGATGACGGCAATCGTGGCGCAAGGGGTGGCCCTGGACCCTGAACGCGGCGTCGAACTCGCGATGGCCGTCGTGGTACTCGCCGGCGTGTTTCAGATTCTGTTCGGTAAACTGCGTCTTGGCCGCTACATTACCATGATGCCGTATGGGGTCATATCAGGATTCATGTCGGGCATTGGGGTACTGTTGATCCTGCAGCAGTTTCCGTCGGTACTCGGCGAGGGCGATCTGCTGAACTCCGCGTTCGGTCTTGGAGCGCTCGCGGTTCTCGTTTTTTTCCCGAAGCAGATCAGGAAGTACTGTCCTCCCCAGCTACTGGTCCTTGTGCTGGCGCTCATGATCGCCGCGCTCCTGCCGGACACCTCGGGGCTGAATACCCTCGGCGACGTCAGCATCGGTCTGCCGCGCATTCGCATACCCGTTCCTGCGTGGGAGCACGTCGGAATTCTGCTGATTGACGCACTGCTTCTGGGGCTTCTTGGCTCTATCGACACGCTGCTTACCGCGACAATCGCGGACAACCTCACGGGTACGCATCACGACTCGAACAGGGAACTCGTCGGTCAGGGCATGGGAAACCTCGCGAGCGGGCTCATAGGCGGTCTGCCCGGAGCCGGCGCAACCATGGGAACAGTCGTGAGCATTCAGACCGGGGCGCGGAGCCCGCTTGCGGGTATTGTGCGCGCGACGATGCTGTTTCTGGCTGTGGCCAGCATGGGCCCGATACTCGCGCTGATCCCGACGGCCGTACTCGCGGCGATTGCGGTCAAGGTTGGTCTGGACATTCTTGACTGGAGTTTCATTGGTCGAGCTCACCGGGTGTCCCGTTCAACAACCATCATAATGTACGTTGTGCTCGCACTGACGGTATTTATCGACCTGATTGTAGCGGTGGGTGTGGGCATATTTGTCGCCAACATTATTACGATCGAACAGTTGTCCAAGACGTCTCGCGCTACGTCCACGGCCGTCGGCACAACGGGCGATCCTGTTCGACTGAACCCGGATGAACGGCAACTGCTCGACTCTGCCAATGGGCGCATTATGGTTCTCGAGCTGAATGGCCCCATGATTTTTGGCGTCGCCGGTGCCATCTCACGCGAGATTTCGGCAATGACGCCCGAGGTGAGAGTCCTTGTTCTTGATCTCGAATCGGTGAGCTATCTCGATACGACCATTGCCCTTCTGTTAGAAAACCTCGTGCACTCCGCTGTGGCGAATGGAACCGCCGTCATCGCGGCCACCCCCCACGCTCAGGTGATCCGGAGACTGCAAAAACTGCCGGTTTTCGCTGCCTCGGTACGTTTTGTCGAGACACGGCGGGACGCCCTGGGGGCGGCGTCTGCCGAGCGCGAAGAGATACCTGAAGCCTAAACCCCGGCCACGTCGGCCGGTCCCGGCGGAAAATGCCTCTGTATGTATGAGCGGAAGTTCTGCAGAAGTTGTGCCCGGTACGCGGAGGCCCGCTGCACATACAGTTGGGTCGACGGCGGCGTCAGGCCTGCGAGTACGCGCCCTTCACCGGCGTTGTATATGGCTATGGCTATGCGATAGTCACCGCCAGCGCGATCCAGCGTGTATCGCAGGTGCCTCATGGCGTATCGGGTGTTCGTGTCGAGATGGAAAAAGTCTTCCTCCGAAAGGTGCGGGAAGGTTCGATTGTTCAGCTGAAAGAGCCCACGGTCGATTGACCGTTCATTGAAGTTCACCACGTTCGTGCGGAAACTGCTTTCGATGAAAGCCACGGTAAAGGCCAGCGTCAACGGAATATCGTGCTGATGCGCGTGATGCGCGATTGTCGCCGCCATGACTGGGTCTCCGGTTACGCCGGAGAAAAACTCGAGCACCGCTCTTCGGGTGACCTCTTCACGATACAGGGCGAGCGAAGGATCGTTCAGCTGCAGAAAGTTCGCGATATTCGGAAAATACCGTCCCGAGCCTA
>SKKC01000274.1 GCA_007121695.1 Spirochaetales bacterium
CAGCCGTCTCGAGTGGGTGCCGGTCGGGGCGCTGACTCGCATTACGCAGGTTGCGCTTGAACTGATTCGCGTGTGGGCGGTGTGAGGTCTATCCGGTATAGGTCCGGGGAACGCGACTCGACAGCCCGCAGGTAATCTCGTAGGGAATCGTGTCGCAGAGTTCGGCGAGCTCTGCCGCATCGGGTGGGGCGGTCGCCGACCCCTCCGGAGCAGGGCCAAACAGGATTACGTCGCTGTAGCGCGCAGGCGGCTCGCCCGGACCGAGGTCCACCATGAACTGGTCCATGCAGACTTTTCCGACAACCGGGTACCGTGCGCCGCCAATCCAGACGTCTGCCGCGTTGGACAGCATGCGGACGTAGCCGTCGGCATAGCCGCAGGGAACCGTTCCTATCCACGTCTCGCGGGTACTCTTCCAGGTGTGCCCGTAACTGACGGGAGTCCCCGCAGGCACTTTTTTCGTGAACACGAGTTTCGATCTGAACTCCATGACAGGTTTCAGGGAGATCGGCCGCTCGAGTTCCCGAGCCGGGTAATATCCGTAGATCATGATGCCAGGACGAATCATGTCGAAGTAGCCTTCCGGCACACGCAGTACGCCTCCGGAGTTCGCGGCGTGAACAAGGCCGGGGTCTATGCCCTGCGCTCGCAGGTCACGTATCAGCGACGAGAAGCGTTCGGTCTGATCCCGGGTGTAGCTGACGTCGCGGTCGTCGGCGAGGGGGTAGTGCGTCGAAACACCGGCAAGGTGTAACTCCGGGTATGAACCGATTCGTTGCGCGAGCCCGAGCGTCTCGTGGGGCTGGCAGCCGATGCGGCCCATACCGGTGTCGACCTTGATGTGGCACGCCGTGCGCACTCCCTGCGCGCGGCTTTCCCGTGCAAGTGCATCTACGTAACCGGCATCGGTGACAAGCGGGGTAATACCTCGGGACACGACCTCGGGAATCTCACTGGTATCGGGCAGGCTGTACAGGAGGATCGGCAGATCGATGTCTGCATCGCGTACCCGGGTCGCTTCGTCTACCGTGGCAACGGCGAGATACTCCGTCCCGCAGTCCGCCGCCGTGCGGGCGACTTCCACGATCCCGTGGCCGTAGGCGTCGGCCTTCACAGCGATGCAGAGCTTTGGTCGGGCGTCCGCGGGCCCCGGGGTATGCGCCGCCGCCCATGCCTGCACGCTGCGGATGTTGTGTCGGAGGTTCTCGAGGTGAATGACTGCTCGTGTGGATCTCATGCTGATTCCCTGTTCCTGAACATAGGATGCCTGTCGACTGCGCCGCAAGTACGATCGATTCGTCAGTTTTTTACTCGTGGGAGCGTTGACCGTAAGTTTATGCAATCTTTATACTCGTTTTAACAATAAATTCACAAAGGAGTGAATATGCGTACGACCTTACGATCCGGACTCACGACCGTGGTGGCGTTGAGTCTCGCCGCTCTGTTTCTGTTTCTCCTGGGCTGTCCTGCCGAGACTGCCGAGGAAACGGTTACCAGAGACACCCTGACCATTGCGATAGGTGCAGAACCCGAGTCTCTTGACCCGGTCAACATGACATCGGCCCCGGCTGCGACAGTCGGCGAGCACGTTATCGAGCGCCTTATTTACATGGAAACCGACGGCTCGCTGGTTCCCATGCTCGCAGAAAGCTGGTCTGCAAATGCCGACAGCACTGTCTGGACTTTCAACATTCGCCAGGGTGTGGAGTTCCACGACGGAGAGCCGTTGAACGCAGAAGCAGTTGCTATTAACCTGCGCCGTTTCGTCGACCCGGACGTGGGAGCCGCCTATGCCTTCCTCCTTGGCAGCGTGCAGGAGATTACGGCAGTTGGCGAATACGAGCTCGAGCTCCGTCTCGCGCAGCCCTTTGCCCCGATTCTGTCACACCTTTCTCACAGTTTCATTGGAATCGTGAGTCCGGCGCAGCTGGAAGGCCTCAGCCCGAGCGACGCCATTGAGATTCCGGTTGGAACCGGCCCGTATGTCATGAACGCGTGGAATCGTGGTGAAAGCATCACAATGAGTGTGAACGACAATTACTGGGGAAACACACCGCAGATCGAGAACCTCGTGTTCAACTTCATTCCTGAAGCGTCGGCACGAATCGTCGCGCTTGAAACCGGAGAAGCAGACGCGATCATGGCAGTTCCTCCGCAGGACGCTGATCGTCTCGATGCCAACCCGGATATCGACGTTGTGTACGAAACCAGCGTTCGGACAATCTATATCAGCTTCAACAACGTTCGCGAACCGTTCACCGATCGTCGCGTCCGACTCGCCATGAACCACGCGATTGACAAGCAGGCCATTGTCGACGGTCTGTTTGGCGGCAACGCCTTTGTAGCCGATGCACCCGTTACGAGTGCCGTATTCGGTCACACCGCGGTTGGTCCCTACGAGTTCGATCCTGATCTCGCGCGCGAACTGCTGGCAGAAGCAGGCTTTGCCGACGGTCTGGATGTCACGATTCACCATCCCACCGGTCGCTATCCTCTGGATGCCACGGTCGCGGAAGCCGTGCAGGACATGCTCGCAGATGTGGGTGTGAATGCAACGCTTGAGACCATGGAATGGTCCAGCTACCTTGCGTTTACCGCACAGCCGCCTGAGAGTGCAGAATACGAAATGTTCATGCTCGGGTGGGGTACTGTAACGCTTGATTCAGACTATGGACTGTTTGCCCTGCTGCACACCCAGCAGTGGAATCCGAACGGAAACAACCGTGGTTTCTACAGCAACGAGCGGGTCGACGAACTGCTTTCAGCTGCGCGCGTGGAAACCGATCCGGCGACACGTGAAGAAATGTACGCCGAAGCCATACAGCTTATCTGGGACGATGCACCCTGGATCTTCCTCTACAACGAGGGCCAGATTAACGCATCGCGTTCAGATGTTGGTGGCCTGATACACCATCCTCTGGAAAACCTGAGCGCATGGGACGCATTCTTCATCGACTAATGACGCAGAGTATTCTGCAGAGTTGATCTATGTACGACGTCGTTGCGGCCCGAGTGGTCGCGGCGGCGTCGATTCTGTTTATGGAGATTGCAGCACATGTACCAGTACATTGCCCGCCGCCTGCTTCTGACCGTACCCGTTGTTTTCGGCGTGGCCGTAATCGTGTTCTCTATCGTCCGATTCCTCCCAGGAGACCCTGCCCGCGCGATTGCGGGGGTGCAGGCGACCCCGGAGTTCATTGAACAGGTTCGGGTGCGCTACGCTCTGGACGAGCCCTTGCATGTGCAGTTTGGTCTGTTCCTGCAAGGGGTGGCCCGGGGTGATCTCGGCCGGTCGACGTTTACGCGCAGGCCTGTCACGACCGAGATTGCAGAACGCTTTCCACGAACGCTGCTCCTTGCGTCGGTCTCGCTCGCGATCGCGACAGTCCTGGGGGTCGGTGCGGGCATCGTATCGGCGACGAGGCGGAACTCGCTCTTCGATAACGCGAGCATGTTTATCGCCCTTGTGGGTGTCGCAGCGCCGGTATTCTGGCTTGCGCTTATGCTCCAGCTGCTGTTTGCCGTGCAGCTTCGCTGGCTTCCCGCGACCGGTATGGGAAGCTGGCGTCACGTGGTTCTGCCCGCGGTGACGCTCGGGAGCGCGAGCGCGGCGCTCATGGCTCGCATCACCCGATCGAGCATGCTCGAAGTACTGCGCCTTGATTTTATTACGACCGCACGCGCGAAGGGGCTTACCGAACGGGTCATTATCTACAAGCACGCGCTCAAGAATGCGCTTATTCCGGTGGTAACCGTGCTTGGTCTGCAGTTCGGCATCCTGTTAGGCGGCGCGGTACTCACAGAAACGGTCTTCGCATGGCCGGGGGTCGGCAGACTGCTTGTGGACGCAATCCTCAGGCGCGATTATCCGGTCGTGCAGGGCACGGTTATGCTGCTCGCGCTTCTGTTTGTGCTGATTAACCTGGTGGTCGACGTCATATACGCCTATCTTGATCCGCGTATTCATTATCAGGGCGGGGGCGAGGAGTAAGCTATGAGCACTGCAACAGCGACCGACGCAACGCAGGTCGAACAGAAACGGAAGAAAACGAGCGAGTTCCGGGAGGTGTTGAAGCACGTGGTCCGTAACCGGGCAGCGGTCGCCGGTCTCGCGATCATCGGGTTCTTTCTCATCGTCGCGATATTCGCGCCCTATATCGCAACACACAGTCCGACACAGACCTCGCTTGTGAGCCGGCTTCAGACGCCGAGCGCGGAGCATCTGCTCGGGACCGATGAACTCGGTCGTGACCTGTTCAGCCGCATGGTGTTCGGAAGCCGAATCTCGCTGAACATCGGGCTCATTTCAACGCTCATTGGCGTAGTGGTCGGCGTGCCCATTGGCGCGGTCAGTGGTTTCTACGGTGGGAAACTCGACATTATCACGCAGCGATTCATAGATATCATGATCGCGTTTCCCGGTATCCTGCTCGCCATTGTCGTGGTGACGGTTCTGGGCGTTGGCGTGCAGAACGTCATGATCGCCACCGGCATTGCGAGTGTTCCCGTGTACGCGCGGCTGGTGCGCGGCTCGGTACTCGCAGCGAAAGAGCAGAGCTACGTTGCTGCGGCCCGCGCCGCCGGGCTTGGTGACATCAGCATCATATTCAAACATATCCTGCCGAACTGCCTCGCGCCGATCATTGTACAAAGCACCTTCCAGATTGCGACCGCGATACTCTGGGCAGCAGGCCTCGGGTTTCTTGGCCTCGGCGCACAGGCGCCCACGCCGGAGTGGGGAGCTATCTTAAGTAACGGTCGCGCGTATATACGTGTCGCACATCACCTGACAACCTACCCGGGGCTGGCGATCCTGTTCATGGTTCTCGGGTTCAACCTTGTCGGTGACGGGCTTCGAGATGCGCTTGATCCGAAAACACGATAGGACCTGGTATACAACATGAAGAACCTGCTTGAAATCAAGAATCTTCAGACAAGTTTCAACACCGAGGGAGGCAAGGTCAGGGCAGTCGACGATGTCTCCTTTACCATACAGGCCGGTGAAGTGGTTGGTCTGGTCGGCGAAAGCGGGTGCGGGAAAACAGCCG
>SKKC01000157.1 GCA_007121695.1 Spirochaetales bacterium
CGTGGTTGAACACACCGTCGAGTACAACCCGAATGCCGTGTTCATGCCAGTGCGACACAAGATCCCGGAACGCTTCGTTGCTGCCAAGACGCGGATCGATTCGGGTATACGAGGTCGTGTCGTAGCCATGCTTCGCCGACTCGAACACCGGTCCAATGTAGACCGCCGTTACCCCGAGATCGACCAGATGGTCTGTAACCTCGTAGAGAGGTGAAAGCCGGTCCTGCGCGGTGTCTGCACCGTGCAGTTCAGGTGCGCCACAAAAGCCAAAGGGATATATATGATAAAAAAATGCTGTCTCGTGCCAGTGTGTCTGCATAGAGCTTCTCCAGATCGATGAAACTCTACCACACGAGACAGATTACGCCGAGTGCAGCGTAATCTCTGCGATTTCACCGCAGAAGAAGTGGTTTCTCGTTGCACGCATTCCTATGCTTGTGACCCCGTTTCGGGGTGCCCTGGCCTGCGGCAACTGAACACTCAGTTCCAGTACACCATCAATCTCCTGTATAAGCTCGCGACCGTCGTAGGACAGGCGGTACGAGTACCACGGGCCAAGCGGGTGCTGCAGCGAGGGGTCGACAAGAATACCCACTGCGGTATCGCAGCAGAAGCAGGAATCGGCATACCAGTACCCGTCTCCGGTCAGCCGTATCTCGAGTAGAATTCTGTCGTCGGAATCAGCCGATTGCACGTGAAAAAAACGTTGCTCGAGTTCGCCACCGGGTAAGGGACGAAATCGCGACTCGATAACGAACTTCCGGGCGCCGCTCAGGGCGTTTTCTCCGAGAATGATTCCGTCTTTCGATCCGCCGAATACGACCGCGTCCGCTGTCGCCACTGGCTCTCCGAGGACAGTCACCGATTCATCGGCCCCGTCGAGTACGTCTGCCGGCCTGTATACCCTGCTCAAGGTCAACGATGTCACTCGTCGTCTCCGAGAATGCGAAGTTCGCAGGGAATCAGTGAATGACGATACTCGACCGAGTCGTCGGTCAGAAGGTGCTGCACGAGCCGGCCTGCCGCCTGCCCCATTTCGCGGACGGGCTGCTCCACGTAGGCGACGACGTTCTCCATGTCTATGAGTTCCACATCCACAAACCCGGCGAAGCGCAAATCCCCCGAAAAGGGGCTGCCTGCCGTGCGGTTCAGGGTATACATGACGGTATTGAATATCCGGCTGTTCATGGACACGATCAGGTCCGCATCGCTGTACCTGGCGAGCATTTCCATTATCGTGTCGTAGTCCCGCTTCTGGTAGGTCGCAAGCGGCAGGCGGACAATGCGCGACTCGGGATCCGCAATACCGGCCACGCGACAGCCCTCGATAAAGGCGCGTTCGCGCACGTCGATTACCGAGACGTAGTCGGTGCTGAAACACACCGGATTCGTGTACCCGAGCGCTGCCACCTGTTCGATCATCTGCCGTCCCGGTGTAAAACAGTACTCCGAGACATAGTGGGTCGGTACGGCTTCGACATAGCGGTCAAGCAGTATGACTTCCATGCCCATGGATCGTAACTCTTCGATCATTTCGGCGTTGTCTGCCTCGTACGACGCCTTGTCAGGTCGATCAAACGGAGCAAACAGACAGATAGAACTCTGCTGCTTGGCAAACAGCTCTGCGTGTTCACGAGCGGTGTTCCGGTTCTGCTGATGATAGCCTATGAGCATCGCGATGCCCGCAGGTCTTAAGATGTCGTTGACGCCTTCGATCAGCCGCTCCCAGAATCGCGAATCGGTCTGTGCCTGCATGAGCGCCGAAATTACCACCGGCTCGCCGGTTGTGTGGTGAACACGCTCCGGCGAGACCACCGTTGTTCCCACACCCGGGGTACGCTGTACAAGCCCTTCGGCGACGAGCAGCGCAATGGCCCGGTCTATGGTGACAGCCGTTACATCGAACTCGAGCGCCAGCATCTTGCTTGTCGGCAGAAGCGTGCCCTGCTCGTAACTGCCACTGCGGACACGTTGCCTCAGAGACTCGGCGATTCGCTTGTACTTGTGAGCTGTCGGCATAGCAGCTGCATTGTCCATTATTTTATATTCCAGTTCCAGCAATTAAAGTCCGGATATGGTCTCCAAGGTTATGCATGGAAAAAGAAGTTGAAGCAACCGAATAGTTGTGCTCGACCATGCGCGTTCGCAGATCGGGGTCGCGAAGAATACCGATCACTTCGTCTGCGCAGCGTTCGTATGTGTTCGCATGCACATGCACAAGCCCGTCGGCGCCGCGGCCCTCCAGCGCATCGCCAAGTGACACAACCTGAAAGCCGTGTTCGCGCAGGTCGCTGACCCACACCGGGTACTCGAATACCAGAACCGGCAGCTTCGCGAATACCGCTTCGACAAACTGGTTTCCCCAGCCCTCCCAGTAACTCGGATAGGTCACGAAATCCGCCTGAACGTAGCTGTCCCACAGCGAGTACACCTTTTCTCCAGCCTCGTCGGTACCACGCGAATGCCGCACGCGCTCGCCGACATGGCGCAGATCTACGCCAAGCCGCTCGGCGCGTGCTTTGAGCAGATCCCAGTAGCTGCCGGAAATTCCGATGTTCTCGACGATTCCGGCACACAGCAGTACGATCTTCGACTCCGGACCGACCGTTCCACCGACGGAGGTCTCGACACCATTGAGCCTTGCCCGTCGCGCTGGTTCCTGCACCCGGGCAATCGTATCGATCGCCATTTCTATGCCCTTGCGATCGAGTATTCGGGTCGCCTGCAGGAACAGAAAGTCATCGTTCGATATGCCGAAGGCAGCACGGAAGTCGGCGTTGTACCCGTCTTCGGTCCAGGGTTCCTGGTCGAAATCAAAGACGTTCGGAACGACCGTCGCCTCAAGATTCTTTCGCCTTTTCAGGTCGGCCTGGCTGATGCGGTTAATGACAACGTGCTGCACGTTCGGCAGTTTGGTCGGAAAATATCGATCGTAGATGCTCTCTACCGTCTGGCAGGTCGCGTTCACCTCTCCCGAGTCTTCATGATAAAAATCGTGGCTGTGAATAATGGTGGGTAGACCAGTCTTCCGGATCACCCGGTGAAATGCGATACCCGCGGCCGGCTGATAGCCGCCGGAACACAGATTGTTTGGAATCAGCAGGTCGATCTTCTTCTCTGCGATAAAGTCGAGAAGCTTCTGCTCAATGACGTCTGCATGGGCATAAATATCCTGCTCGAGTTCCACTTCGTGCGCGTAATCCTCGAACTGCACCGTGCCGTTCCGCAGTATTTTCCACGTTACAGGGTGCAGCGCGTACAGTTCCGGTATGACGTAGTTACCCGGGACATCGTCGTTTCCCGAAGCGTAGAATACGGTGTGGCCCATGTCTTCGAGGATACGTCGCCACTTGTCTACTTCGAGTGAAACCCCGTCGGTGCGACCGAGTCTGTTCTGAAAGAATGCTATATTGGCCATGCAAGTGTCCTATCCTTTCACCGATCCGGAAGTCAGTCCCTGAATGAACTGTTTCTGGGCCAACACAAAAATGACGAAGATCGGTAAGACCGAGGCAACACTCAATGCCATCTGATAGTGATAGAAAATACCTGTTTCGTCGGCGAAATTCACAAGCCCCAGCGGAAGCGTGAATAATTGCGGGTCCCGAAGAAAAATCAGAGGTGTCTCGTAATCGTTCCAGTGATGGGTAAAGACCACGATTACGAATGTTGCGATTGCCGGTCGTGCGATTGGCATGATCAGGCGCGCCCAGATCTGCAATGGTCCCGCTCCATCGACCAGACCGGATTCAACTATTTCATTTGGTATCTGCATGAAATACTGTCGGAGTAGAAACGTACCGAACGCGGCGAAAAGACCCGGTAGAATCAGCGCCCAGCGCGTATTAACGAGTCCCAGCTCGGTAAAAATGATGAAACGGGCAACATACGTCGACTGTGGTGGCACCATGAGGGTCGCTATGATGGTCAGGAAAATAACATCACGTCCGAAAAACCTGAGCTTTGCAAATGCATATGCGGCAAGCGCACTGAACAGCAGTGCCCCTGAGACATTGGATACGGTCACAATGATCGAGTTCATGTACAGGGTACCGACGCCAGGTGACAGACCGAAAATACGGATGTAATTATCGGGATACCAGTAATCGGGAATCCACTGGACTGGAAAACCCAATACATCGGCAGGCCGTTTGAACGAGGCCGAAATCATCCACAGAAACGGATAAATTACGAGAAAGGCTATAAAACCGATAACCGCAGTCGCAAACAGCTTAAGCGCTGCGTCCCTGATATCAGACGGTTTCGTCGGCACTCGCTTTTGCAGAATCTTTAGTAATTGACCCATTTCTGCTGTCCTTTCCACTGAACGAGGGTAATGAGCATGATTATTGCAAAAAGCACGAGTGCCATCGCCGAGGCATATCCAAACTCATACTGAGCAAACGCGGCTCGATAAATGTAAAACACTATTACCGACGTCGAACGTTGGGGGCCTCCACCGGTCATGATCTGAACCTGTGCAAACGAGCGAAAGGAATTGATGATAAGCGTGATCATGATGAAGAACGTTGTCGGCGAAATGAGCGGGAGCGTAATCTGAAAGAGCTTCCGGATGCGCCCTGCACCATCGATATCGGCCGACTCGTACAGGTCCCTGGATATAGTCTGTAGGCCTGCGAGAAAGATAATCATGGCGTAACCGATCCATTTCCAGATCTGCATGACAATAAGTGACGGGAGCGCCGTATTCGGGTTTGCCAGGAACGCGGGAACTTCAGTCATTCCGAGAACCTGAAGCGACCCTGCTATTGGTCCGGATCTACTTAGTAGAATGCGCCAGATTACTGCAACCGCAGCAATACTCGAAATGTAAGGAATAAAAAACATCAGGCGTATGGTAGTCCGAAAATATACACCCTGGTTTATGATGTTCGCTAACAGGAAGCCCCCGACTAACAATCCGAGGACCGTAAAAAAGGTATATGCAAGTGTATTTCGCATCGATTCTACGAACCAGATATCTCCCGGCATACGCCGGAAGTTGTCCAGTCCGATAAAGCGGATACCGTCCCAGCCAGA
>SKKC01000089.1 GCA_007121695.1 Spirochaetales bacterium
ATGATTTCGGTCAGCATATCCTTGACCCGGTCCTGCTGCTGGACTACGTCGGTAAACCCGAAGTCGTTCAGGTCTTCGAAAATTTCAACGGCTGCCTGCGCCTCTGCGAGCAGAAGATCAAACTGCTCGAACGTCGCTGCGGCATTCGGCTGCATGACGTTCAGAAAAGCATCGAGCGCTGCCTGCTGATTCCCTGCCGCGAGTTCACGCTGTATCGTGTCGACCGCGAAATGGAACGGATCGTGTGAAGCCGGCAGATCAGCGAGAATCCGGTTTATGTCGGCGTTCGTGGAACGAAAGGTTCTGAGCCATATGCCGAAGTTGCACGCGGTCGGGTCGGTTCCGCCTTCGAAAGCTTCGCCGGTGAGCATGTAGTTATTGACCCTGCCCATGAGCACGTGGTGATCGGTAATGAATCCCTGTACACGTGCTTCAAACGCGTCAGGGTTCTGTATGTCTATGGCGTCTACGGTCCGAACCTGTTCGATAAACTGATTATTCAGGTCCTGCAGCCGTTCGAACTCCGGGACAAAGCGGTTCCACATGACAGCCTCTTCGTCTGTCTGCGGGAGTACCACGAAGCGATCCCACGCGATCTGAATGCGCCGGCGAGAGGCGTCGATGTTGTCGAATTGCTGCTGCCGTATCTCGACCGGAAGTCGGGGGCTCAGGAGCGAGCGCATCGCCGTCGCGATCGCAAACACCTCGACTTCTATGACAAGAAGGTTCGAAACGCTCGGAAGTCGTACTTCTCCGATTTCCTCGATGCGGTTGTCGAGGGTCATGGAACCGACCCAGCCTATTGCTCCGACCACACCGACTATGAGCGCGACGACAAGAAAACCCCCAATGAGTTTTGTTCCCAGGCGCATGTTTTTCATTTCTCACACCTCTTTTTGGTAAGTTGATGATAGTGTAGATCCTGGATTAATTGGGGCATAGATCAAAAAAGGGCCCGGGATCGCATTTTCTGCGGATACCGGGCCCTCAACTTGCTGTAATCGAAAATTATTCTGCGTACCGTTCCACAATCAGGCTGATACCCTGGCCGCCACCAATGCAGAGACTCGCGAGACCGGTCCGGGCTTTACGGCGAAGCATCTCGTGCAGGAGTGTCACGAGAATTCGGGTGCCGCTTGCACCGACCGGGTGTCCGAGTGCAATCGCACCGCCGTTCACGTTAACGATCGACTGGTCTATGCCACCGAGCTCGGTCCTGAAGCCCTCGAGCACCGCGAGCGACTGCGCGGCAAAGGCCTCGTTCAGCTCGGCAAGCTCGATCTCCTGCAGCTTCATACCGGCGCGCTTCAGGGCGTGTGCGGTCGCCGGAACGGGACCGTACCCCATCTCGGCCGGGTCGACGCCTGCCGTTCCGTAGGATCGTATGCGCGCGAGCACGGGAAGGGAATGTTCGCGTGCGAAGTCAGCGTCGCAGAGGATCACAAACGCTGCCCCGTCGTTAATGCCGGACGAGTTTCCCGCGGTTACCCGACCTCCGTCCCTGCGGAAGGCAGGTTTGAGGCCTGCAAGACTGTCTGCCGTCACGCCTTCTCGCGGAAATTCGTCGGTGCTGAAGGCGATCGGGTCACCCTTGCGCTGGGGAATCATGACAGGGGTAATTTCGTCTGCGAAGGTGCCTGCCGCGCGCGCGGCGCAGGCCTTGTTCTGGCTGGCGGCCGCGAACTCGTCCATGGCCTGCCGGGAAATGGAGAAGCGGTCCGCGAGACGCTCTGCTGTTTCGCCCATGGGTGCACCGTCGAAGGCGTCGGTAAGCGCATCCCGCATTATCAGGTCGACCAGCTCTGTGTTGCCAAGTTTAGCGCCGTAGCGCGCCTTCGGGAGCGCATAGGGTGTCATGGACATGTTCTCGGACCCGCCGGCGGCGATAACCCGGGCGTCACCAAGCTGTATGGCCTGTATGCCGAGTACCACCGATTTGAGACCTGAGCCGCACAGTTTATTGACTGTGTAGGCAGGGACCCGATGGGGGCAGCCGCTTCCGATTGCGATCTGCCGTGCGAGATTCTGCCCCAGGTTGGCACTCAGAATGTTCCCGACGATTACTTCATCTATCTGATCCGGTTTCAGCCCGGCGGCTTCGAGCGCACCTCCGAGTGCCGTTGTGCCAAGTGCGACTGCGTCGGTTCCGGCGAGTGCTCCACCGAATGATCCGACGGCGGTTCGTTGTGCTGCGACTATAACGATGTCTTTCATGTTCGTATCCTCGTTTCTACAGATATCCGAGCTTTCGTGCTTCTTCGGTCAGTTCAGCACGGAAGTCCGGGTGAGCGATGGCGATCAGGGCGCGAGTGCGCTCTGCTACGGTCCTGCCGCGAAGTCGGGCTATTCCGTGCTCCGTAACGACATGGTCCAGATTGCTGCGGTGCAGGGTAACGACGCTTCCCTGCGGAAGCATGGGTACAATGGTGCTGACCGTACCGCCTTTCGCGGTCGAGTGACACGCAATGATGTTTTTTCCCAGCCCGTCGTACGCTTCCTTCGCACCAACGGCAGTATCTGTCTGCCCGCCGGTGCCGGAGTACTGCACCGGCCCTATGGATTCGCTTGCCACCTGCCCGGTGAAGTCGACCATGATGCAGGTGTTGATGCTGACCATGCGGCTGTTCTGGCGAATAACGCAGGGGTCGTTTACCCACTTTCCGCGCTCGAAGTCGACGGCAAGGTTATCGTCGAGCCAGTCGTACAGCTCCCGACCACCCATTGCAAACGTACAGACGAACTTGTCCTTCTTGAGCGCTTTGCGCTTGTTCGTAATGACACCGGCCTCGTAGAGCTCCATCATGCTGTCTACAAACATTTCGGTGTGTACCCCGAGATCGTGTTTGTGTTTCAGCGCTCCAGCGACAGCGTTCGGTATGTTTCCGATTCCGAGCTGTATCGTCGCGCCGTCGTCGACGAGTTCCGCGATATACGCGCCAATCTGATGGTCCGTGTCGGTCAGGGCCGGAGTCGGCAGCGACGGGACCTGCTGGTGATTCTCCACGAACAGGTCAACATCGGATACGTGAATGTGGGTGTCACCGAAGGTGCGCGGCAGATTCTCGTTCACCTCGAGTACAACAAGGTCTGCCACTTCGATCACGTCCTTCTCGTAGGTGATCCCCAGTGACAGCGATACAAAGCCCTTCTTGTCCGGCGGGGTGCAGGTCCCGACGAACACGTCCGGTTTTCGCGCGTCGATACGGTCCAGCGCCGCGCGGTGCAGCATGTTCGGGACGAAGGTTACCGTTCCCGTACCGGCCTTTACCGCGGCACGCGACCCCGGGGCGTGAAACCAGCTGCAAAGGGTAAAGTGACCTTTCATTTCCGGTTTCATGTAGAAATCGTAGGGTGCGAGGGTCAGCACGCTGAAAACATTCACGTTCTCGACCCGGTCTGCGACAATGTGGAACCGCGACATCATGCCCTGTGGTTCCGACGCACACTGTGCGACGACTACGTCCCTGTTGCTCTTGATGGCCCGTTCGACCGCTTCGTCGATGGAGACGAGTTTACTCTTGTAGGTGCCCATATGTTTCTGTGTGTTCACTGTGTTCCTCCCGTTCTGACCTCTGTCAGTAGATGAATGCGTTTGCCGTTACTGCCAGGCCGGCCCCTGATGCCACGAATACAACACGGTCGCCGCGCTGCACCTTTTCCCGGGCGGCCGCGTCTGCGAATGCCATGGGTACGCATGCGCTTCCGGTGTATCCGAAGCGGTCCATGATCGTATGGCTCTTCGCCATTGGAATCCCAAGAATCCCGTTTACCTGTTCAATGACCGAGCGGTTAATCTGCGTGTAAATGACCTGGTCGATGTCCCCGATGGCGAAACCCGCACGCTCTGCGACCCGGCGAACGACATCCGGCCACAGGCGTACGTTCCGGTCTCCGGGCAGGCGCTTGAGAAGCTGCAGTCCGTAGGTTCCCTCGTCGAGCACTTCGTGGGTAATCGGGCGTTTCGTTCCACCGGCGTATACACCGACGAAGTCCCACTGTGTTCCGTCGCTGACTCGCGCCGTGGCGAGGTACCCGGCGCTATCAGCCTTTGTCAGGACGAAGCTTCCGGCTCCATCTGCAAAGATGGACAATCCGAATGCATCGCCGTCGCGTGCGTAGGCCGGCATGTTGTACACGCCCGTTACCACTGCCACCTGCACGTCAGGGTCTGTGGCAACGATCCGTGCCGCGGTGTCGAAGGCCGTCGCGAAACCGGCGCAGCTGGCGTTTACATCGAAACTGCCGGCATTCTTCTGTGCGCCCTGCAGACGTCCCTGCAGAAGAACCGCCGTCGGGGGGCTAATGTATTCCGGCGTGTCGGTGGCGACAATGAACAGGTCGACATCACCTGCGTCGATCCGTGCATCGGCAAGAGCGGCCGTGGCTGCCTTCTCGGCAAAATCAGCGGTGGTTTCGTCCATGTTGCGAAGCCGCGCGATGTGCCGGTGGTGAATGCCTATCTTCTCTTCGTATCGGGCCGCATCGAACTCGATACCGGCGATGCTCATGAGTTCGGTGTTCGAGATCGACTCGCCCGGTGCGTACATGCCTGTCCCGGCGATTCGTGCGTAGGTCATGGTAGATCCTCCATTCTGACTCCGTGTTTCAAGTGTCCGGCGAGGCCGGCGATAAGACTGTGTGCGCGATTCGTGTTGCCGTCGTACAGCAACTCGAGACCAAGGTGGTGTGACAGACCCATGAGGAAGTTTGCCGCGATGCTCGCATCGACGACTCCGAAGTCGCTGCGTCGCTGGTGGTAGCCTGCTTCAAACGCATCGTAGTACTGACGGACCGCCTCCGGCACCACGAATTCTCCCTCACGGACGATGTTGTAGCAGCTGCGATCGATGGTGGTTATGTAGAACGAAAACAGGAGCATGCCCCGAAGTTCACGCAGCGCGGGATGCAGTGATGTCTGCAGGTTCCGCCGAATAAAGGCGCGAATCTCCGAGCTGAGTAGTCCGATGACCGCCTCTGCGAAGCGCTCCTTGCCCGGGAAGTAGTTATAAAACGTACCTACACCAACCTTTGCAG
>SKKC01000255.1 GCA_007121695.1 Spirochaetales bacterium
AGCGGGTGGCATGCCACCTCGTGGAAAACGGGCCGGTGGATTACGAGACACTTCGCGTAAAACACGTAACGCCCGAAGCCGAGTAGCCGAACGCCCCGGTTTAGCCGAGGCGTTCGTGTGTTTCTGCGTCGAAACAGTGCAGTTGCGTGTCGTCGAAGGTCACAAAGCAGTCGTCACCGACATCGACCGTTCTTGTTCTCTCGTCGGCAGCGATGGTGAGTTCAGCTCCCTCTACCGAGACACGGACAAGCGAGTCGTACCCCATGGGCAGAATGGACTCCACGCGAACAGAGATACTGCGTTCGTCCTGTGTGGTACCAAGCAACAGTTCCTCCGGGCGGGCACCTATAAGAATCTGTGATCCGTCGGCGCACGATGCGCTGGACGCGGCGCGTGGAAGACTGCCGCCTGGAATCTGCATGGAGTTCCCCTGTATCGTAGCTGGCAGGATGTTCATGGGTGTGTGCCCCATAAACTGCGCAACGAATAAATTCGTAGGCTTGGCAAATACTTCCGACGGAGCTGCGTTCTGTTGCATGACGCCGAGCTTCATGACGGCCATGGTGGAGGAAAGCGTCAGGGCCTCTATCTGATCGTGGGTTACGTATATGACCGTAGCGCCTGTTTCCTCGTGCAGCTGCTTCAGTTCGACGCGCATGTCTATGCGTAGCTTGGCATCCAGATTCGATAGCGGCTCGTCCATAAGGAGTACCTTTGCCCCTGTCACGAGCTCGCGTGCGAGCGCGATACGCTGCTGTTGTCCTCCGGAAAGCTCGCTTGGATAACGATCCACAAGTTCACTGATCTGCAGTCTCGAGAGCACCCGGCGCAGACGTTCTTCCTGGTCGGCTTTTTCGATTTTTCGTACGGCAAGGCCGAACAGAATATTCTCGCGGACGGTCATGTGCGGCCAAAGCGCGTAGTTCTGAAAAACCATCCCGATGCCGCGCTTGCCAGGCGGTACGACAGTACTGTCTGCGGCGTCAAAAACGACTTTATCATCTATAAGAATTCGTCCCTCATCCGCTGTTTCCAGCCCGGCAATCAGTCGCATCGTCGTGGTCTTTCCGCAACCGCTTGGACCGAGCAGGCTGAAAAACGCCCCGCTTTCTATCTCGAGGCTCAGATCGTTCACGGCCGCGTAGTCGCCAAACCGTTTGGTCACGTGTTCAAGGATAATCCGACTCATGAGTTGCCTCCACCGAAGCCCTGCAGCGGGTTGGTTTTCGTAAGCCACTGCGCAATAAGGGTGCATCCAAGCACCAGCACGATAATGACGACGCCAATCGCATCTGCGAACTGCCGGCGCCCGAGCTCTATGTATCCGAACGTCAGCGCAGCGAGTACCATGGTCTGTGGGGTCACAAGCAGAATAACGAGGTTAATATCTTTCACTGTCGAGACGAACGACAGAATAAATCCGCCCATGAATCCGCGTTTGGTCAGCGGGAACATGATTCTCGTGATACGTCGCGGAAACGAAGCGCCGTGCACTTCGGCACTCTCTTCGAGCGATCGACCGACCTGCATCATCGCGGAGATGCCCATGCGGCTCGCGAAGGGCAATCGGTTTACCAGGCAGGCAATGAAAATAATGGTCATTGTGCCGTATAAGACCGGAATAGGGCCGCGTGGCTGGGCAAACATGGACAGGAAGATAGCACCGAATGCAATTCCGGGAATTACGTAGGGAATGAACGACATCTGTTCCACGACCTTTGCTATCGGTCGACCCCTGTTTCTGCTGACAGAGTAGCCGATCAGAATTCCGACGAACGCGGTTCCGAGTCCTACCGAAATCCCAAGCCACAGCGTGTTAACTGCAGCCGCCCTGACGCGAGGATCAACGAGAATCCCCCGAAGCCCGTCGCGTTCACCGATCCAGTACGCGAGCGTAAAGTTATCGAGCGAATACTGTCCCAGATGGAACTGGAAGGTCTGGAGCACCAGAAAGATGATGGGCATGAATGTGACAATTGCCATGACGCCAGCGACCAGAAAACCGACCGGCTTTCGCCACTTTCCGAGTTTCAGCACACGCTGCCGAGAGCCTTTACCTTCCATGGTGGTGAACTGTTTGCGCTTTCCGATGAGTTTCGAGTTCAGGATAATGGCGGACGCCGAAATCGTTACCAGCACCATGGTGAACACGAAGGCTTCACCGTAGCGACCTATAGCCGCAGACTGGTACAGCGATGTAGCCAGCACGTTGTATCGTACGGGCAGGCCCAGAAACGCCGGCACACCAAAGGTTCCGAGACCTGAGGCAAATGTCAGTATAGCCGCCGACCCGATCGCCGGGAGCAGAATTGGCATGGTGATCTTTCGTATTACCTTGCGGTTACTCGCGCCATGAATCAACGCCGCTTCTTCAAGAGATGCATCGACCGTCGCAAGTGCGGCAGCGCCAAGAAGATAGGCGAAGGCGAAAAAGTTGATCGCAAGAACCGAAATTATGGGTATAGGCCCGTAGGCCAGCCAGTTGGGAGTTGGTCGCCCGAGAAGTGTCTCAACGACCCCCGCAGCGCCTATGCCAACCTGGCTGTTTCCGAACACCGTCAGCCATGCGAGCGCGAGCGTCCATGACGGCACGATGTACGGCACGATCGCACAGAAACCGGTGAATCGTTTGAAGGGCATATCGGTCTTGACCATGAGCCATGCGAGTGAAAGGCCTATGATCATGGCGATGATCGTATACGTGATGCTGACGAACAGCGTGTTCATGAGTGGTTCGTACAGGAGTCTCGCGCTCAGCTGCCCGGACGCGAACACGCGTTCCCAGTAGAACATGGTGAAGTCGCCGACGGCACCACCTGCCCGGCGAGCATCGCCCGACTGTATGTGAAAGGTAGACCAGATCATATTCCCGACGGGGACAATAATCAGGTAGCCGAAGACCAGCAGAAAAATCCATGCCAGCCAGTTTTGCGGAGAGTGAGCAAAGGTTGACAGGCGATTACGGACACGACGCATGGACAGGTTCATGTTGTGCTCCATTTTTCTGACAAAACAGGGGCCTTGTACAGGCCCCTGTTTCCGTATCTGGTATGAAGTAGTACTGAACTATTCGTAGAGTATCCAGAAGTCGGCGACTTCGTCTCCAAGATCCAGCGCCTGGTCGATCGGAATGCTCCAGAGTCGGGCAAACGAGTCAAGGGTCAGGTTGGCCATTGGTCCTGTGGACTGGACCTCAGGATTCACCGGGAAGTCGGCCCCCCACCAGGGATCGCCTCCTTCCTGAGAGGTCAGATACCGGATGAGCAGTTTGGCGGTATTCGGACTTTCGGTGTAGGAAGTCATGGCGATGGGTCGCGCTGAAAGAATAGCAGGGTTTATGTCGGTATCGAGCTCAAAGTCGTACTGACCGGAGAGTACGTCACGGTATACCGACTGCGTACCAAATCCGAGAAACGGAGCGTCCGAGTTCGTAACCGCGTCCGCAACGTCGCGAAAGCTTGCCTGTACGCGAAGATCGTTCTCGAGCAGGCGTCGGATCCACTCGAACCCTGCATTCGGAGTTGTCAGCTCGATCGGTTCGCCGAAGAAGTCTTCGTAGAGTTCTTCCATGAGATCCGAGTTCGCGACGATGCCGACCATGTAGTCCATGGTTGTACCTGAACGAAGCGGGCTCTGCATCGCAACCCGGTTCCGGAAGCGTTCGGTCGTAAGCTCCCAGATGTTCTCGTAGGGTACTGATCCGTCTGGCAGGTCAGAGGTAAAGTACCACGTGCCAGCACTGTAACGGTGTATCAGTACCGGCTCCATGTCACGGTCAGGCAGTACTGCCTGCATTTCCCGGGGTACGTAGGCGGTCAGTGCGTTTCGTTCAACCATGAGCTGATCGTACATAACCGCAATATTGCCGGTCATGACAACGCCGGATGGGAAAATACCGGCGTCGTACTCTCGCCGGATACGTTCGTTGAGCTCCGACGTACTGATGTTAAGCATCTCTACCTCGGTCCCATAAATCTCGTTGAACTGGTCTACCACCGGAAACGCCCGGCTTGTGTTCGAGTACATAACCAGTGGCGGCTCTTCCTGTGCGGCTGCTGCAATTGCGTCCCAATCCTCGACTTCCGGCTGGTAGGGGCCGACCTCTGCAAACTGCATCCATTCATCGAGCGGATCTGCAGCAGCAGGTTCTGCAGTACCTGCCGAAAACCCGAGAGCGGGAATAAGCAGGAGCGATACGACAAGTGCTGCGAACGCAGCATTTCTTGTTATTTTCATGTGATGTTCCTCCTTTCACATGATAGGTGGCGGCCATACCGAAGAACAAGGCGCGTTCGTGACACGGACGGCAGGTCTAACCAATTTCTAACAAACGTGTGTCGTATTGTCGGTTGGCTTTTGCCTGCCGTCAACCAAAAAGGCGGGGAAGGAGCGAGCAGAGTTCTCCAAGGTCTTTTACCGAATACTCCGGATAATAATCGCTTGCAAAATTCGCCTGGCCCTCACGCTTTGCCCAGACGGGTACCATTCCGAGTTTTGACGCTGCTTCAAGGTTTCTCCGCTGGTCGTCTACAAAAACGCACTCTTGTGGCGTAACCCCACTTTCGGTACAGACATGCAGAAAGAAGTCGTCATTGGGTTTCCACATTCGCTCTTCGCCGCTGGTAAAAAAGCGCTTCAGGTGCGGCCCGATTCCGAACTCCAGTACGGAGGGCTTCCAGTCTTTCGGCATGTTGGAGATAACGACCATATCCAGACGCCCACGCACCGTCTCTGCGAGTTTCTCGAAATCGGCATCGAGCGCAAACCTGTCGAACAGCTGTCGTTCGGACTCCCGCGGTGGAAGAGGGCTTCCAATGCGCTTCCAGAACTCTGCGGCGTCGATCGTGTCCTGTTCGTAGGCGTAGTAGGCGGCCCGCTGCTCCTGAACCGAACGCTCGGGCCAGATCTGTGTGGTACCGTTCGTGATTATGTGGCCTTCGGTAATAACCACCCCGAACATGTCGAGCAGGAGTACCTTTGGTTTCGTGTGACTCATGGCTATTGCTGATACCCCGAATCGGGGGCGAGGTTCA
>SKKC01000161.1 GCA_007121695.1 Spirochaetales bacterium
CCGTCGTGCCGTCGACCGGGTGCGGAGCGAACAGGCCAGCCGGGACCGAGACGATCGCGTCAGCACTGCAGAGCGGAGCCTTTACCAGAGCGAACAGCATGCTCGCCGGGGACGTGCTCGGCGCATACTCACTTGGCCTGTTCAGCGTCGGAGCGTACACATTCGTGCAGCGTTATTTTTATGCGCGCGGCGACTACCGCACACCGCTGTACACATCGGCTCTGGTCCTGGTCATCGATGTTGCGCTGAGCCTCTGGCTCAAGGAGACCTGGCTGCGGGTGAGAGGGCTTGCCGTCGCTCATTCCGTTGCGTTCACCGTTGGCCTGAGCGTACTGCTGATTCGTGTCCGGCACGATGCCGGGCAGCTCGACATGAGAGCCTTTACGTCAACGATATTCCGTACACTAATCGCCTCTACCGGTCTCGCGGTCTATCTACTGCTGCTTCGCCTCGTCCTGCCACCAATCTTCCATGATGGCCGCAGCGTCGTGAGCGTAAGCGCAATTGCTCTGATCGCAGCCGGCGGTGCAGGCATTACTCTTTCGCTCATGTGGGCCCTGAACATCGAAGTCGTCACGGTGTTTCTTCGAAACCGCATTTCAAAGCGGAGACGCGGAAGTTGAATTCTTCTACCGGTCATTCCGATATTGTGATTATATGAGCCTGCTATCAGCCATTCTGTTTGCCATTTATCTGTCTGTTTCGACCGGAAACGCCGCAGCTCAGGAAACGGAATGGAGGGAAACACTGCAGTTCGGTATAGACGCACAGGTTGCCGAGCTGCTCGAGACACTCACTCGCGACCGTGTCGAATCACTCGCAGACGACGTCGTACGCATTCTCGAAGAGAATCGATCGTCGCGGGTTGTCGAGCGTGCGATTGCGTATTTTCAGGCAATCGAAGACCCTCGAGCCGAAGCCGCTGCCCGGGATATAATTGACGCCTTTGATACGCGAACAGAAACAGCAATTCTCGCTGCGGTCCGGTATATCAGCACCACGGTTGCCGAACCTGAAGCCGAAACCACTGATATACTGCGCACAGCCGTCGAGTTCGCGAATGAACGGGTCGCCGCTGAAGCGGCTCTGGCACTCGGGCGCCTCGGCGATATCGAGTCGATTCCGTTTCTTCAGACTCTGTTTGACCGACGCGACAGTGTCGCGGTTCGGGGCAATATCATGCTCGCATTCGGAGAGTTCGGAGCTGAAGCCGCCGACGCAACCCCGTGGCTCATTGAACTTGCGGGATCTACCTCGCAGTCGAACACGGTGCGCTATTACGCAGTCGACGCGCTCGGCCGCATTGGCAGCAGCGAGGCCGTTGAACCGGTTCGAGCCCTTCTCGCAGACGAGGACGGGCTCATGCGCGCCTACGCGCTCTCGGCCCTGCTTGCCCTCGAGGCAGACGATCTTGATTCGGCACTTATGGGTGCAATGCGCGACGACAACTGGCGGGTGCGCCAGCTGTCGGTGCAGGGTATGGGTGCTTCGGGCAATACCGGTCATCTTCCCGCAGTGTCGTTTGTCGCACGACGCGATCCGGATCACAGAGTCCGGCGCAGCGCACTGCGAGCCATTGCAGACCTTGATACAGCGGACGGATGGGTGGTGCTCCGCGATCTGATGCTGTCTCAGTCTGCTCCCCATGAGTCACGTATATTTGCGATAGAGCTGTTGTCGGAACAACCCGATGCAGCCACCGTCGACACGTTTCTGGAGTTCCTTGAACAGGAGGAACGAAACACGGACGTGCGACTTGTTCAGCAGCTCGCACGCAGTGCCTCCACCATGGAAAGCAGGAGGCTCGAGCCCCTGTACGAGCGTCTTCTTTCACACACAGACACAGCCGTGCGGACCTACGCAATTCGCGGCATCGGACTGAACCGGCTCGTGTCGTTCCGGGACGAGCTGCAGCGCATGTCCGAAGGCGGGGGCGGCCCCGCCTCGCTCCGACGAGCTATCGAACAGGCCCTCGAACGACTCTGACTCATATCGGCTTCGACGTGCGCTACAGAACCGGAGCTATCTCTTTTACTTCGTACTTGTACTCATGATCGCCAACCGAGAACTCGAGCAACTCACCAACCTTGTGGTCGTACAGAGCTTTTCCCAGAGGCGACTGATAGTTAATAACCCCATTGTCCGGATCTGACTCCCAGGGGCCAAGTATCGTAAACGCCACGGTTTCATTCTTCCGAAGATCAAGAAGCGTCACCTTTGTGCCGAACGAAATAACTTCCGAATCCACGTCCTGCGCCCGAACGATAGACACACGTTGAAGATCTTCAGTCAACCGTGCTGCGTCGTTGTTCAACTGTTCCTGGCGTTCTTTCGCGGCCTTATATTCGGCGTTCTCCTTGAGATCTCCATACTCTCGTGCCGTTGCGATCTCCTGTGAGTTCCTGGGTACTTCGACCGAGTGGATGAGCTCGAGTTCTTTCTTTTTCGCTTCGTAGCTTGCTGCAACGGCCATGAAGCCGCCGCGGTGAACTGTTTCCGGTCCCTGATCGCTGTAGAATCTGAAGTCGGGAAACCGTTTCAGGACAATGTTCTTGAGATCCAGCCCTATAGTCGGATCGAGTCCTGCGACGTCCTCCACCAGCGTGTAGATGCGCTGTATCGAGTCTTCGTCGACCGTTTCAAGCGCTTCGGCCAGACGACGATCCTTGAACAGGAAGGTCTGTATCTGCCGGTTAATCCGTCGATTTTCGGTAACGTCCCTGCGGTTTTCTATATCGCGGAAGGTCAGATCAAGGATATGGACCAGGTTAATGAGCATCTTTTCGTACCCGAGCCCAATAGTCTCGTACCACTTGATCTCGTCGCTATGTCGGGCAAGCCAGACAAATGCTTCCCGGTAGTCACGATATCCTTCCGCAATCTGCCGGTATATTTTTCTGAGTGCATCCGTCTTGCCTGCAGATTCGAGATCGTCGAGCAGTTCCTTGCTGAGGTAGTAGGGAAACACGTTTACGAAAATCTCTTCCCATTGCGAATGGTGTTTTCGCAGCTGTCGCAGAAACGACCTTCGAAGATCCGCGTTGGCAAGATTACGGAAAATTTCCTCGATGTTGGATGCGTGTTCAAGATACTCGTCGAACGCGAGATTGACGCCTGGATTGAGATACGGATGCTCGGCGACGACTCGCTGCAGAACCAGCACACTTCCGAAGGTCTGTTCGTTCACCTCCGTGACCGAGCGTAGATATCCGGAGAAATAGTCGACCATTTCGCGCACAAACTCGGTATCGGTTGCCTCGACGTCACCGCGCTCGACGTATCGCAGAAATTCGAAGAGTGTTTTCGCGCGATCGAAAAAGTTCTTTTCGGCCTTGAATCGATTGTACATTTTCTCTTCGAGCGTAATCGGCTGTTCCCGTACAGAGTAACTGTCGACCTTGTCGGGAACGTTACCGAACCGTTCGTCGGTTTTCAGTATCTCCCTCGCTCGCGTACTCCAGCTCGACCACTCGCCTTGTGTAAGAATGGACGGAACAAGCTCGGATTTAATGACTTTCATGTCCGCAGCGTTGTTCATGCTTTTTATGATTATTTCGAGCGCCCATTCGGGACTCTTCTTGACTTCTTTCCGCAGACGATCCTTCTTGCGTGTCGTTTTCAGCACCCAGATATGATCCTTTGGCAGGACGGTCAGCGCACTCACGGCCATTTTCAGCGACATGTTGTGGTTGCGCCGCTTCACGAAGTCTATGGTAATCTCGTCATCGTTAATGCCGCGAATCAGGCCAACGCCCCAGCTGCGGTGAAACACGAAGTTTCCGGCATCAAACGAAATATGTTTTTCAAAGTCGGCAATCGCATCGTGCACATTCCGCCAGCTCTGATTAAGATTGCTGAGTTTGATGTATTCTTCCAGATGGCTGTGGTGCGAATACAGTTCCCGGTAGCACTCCGTTATTTCCTTTCGAGCCCACGGGTTACGCGCGTCGTACGTCAGGACCCGTTTCAGAATGGTGATCGCGGTGTGATAATCCTCTTCCTGCCGGAAATGAGGATACAGGTCCTCGAGAAGCTGTATTGCCCGTTCTTCGCTGAGTGCCCGTGATATTTTCCGCTCTGCGTGGAAGAAGAATTCGGTTTCTCCCGGCGAATCCTTGATGAGCTTGTGCCAGATCTCCTTGATGCTTGAAAAGGACTTCTTTGCGATGTATCGGTGCAGAGCCTTCTTGTAATAGCCAAGCGCCTCGTCCGCCAGACCTTTCTTTTCCTTGTACTCTGCGAGCTGCTTTACGATATCTGCTTCGTCAAAATCGATGCGAATGAGGCGCTCCCATATCGCAAACATCTCGTCGACCAGATTGTCGTTGTTGTAGCTGTCGGCAAGCGTCCGCAGAGCGAACTTGTTCTCGCCGTGGTCGAGAATACGCTCACACAGATATCTGACGATTGCCCACTTGTGATTATCGATGAAAATCTCGATGAGTGAGACAAGATTTGCGTCGTCTACATTCTGTCGGCGTATCTTGATCCGACCGGAAATGTAGAGCGCGATTATGCTGTTTTTCGTGTGGTGCAGATGTTCATTGCACAACTCAAGGACGGCGTCTGATTCCTCTTTTCCGCTTATCTGTTCAATCAGTGCATCGAGGTCGCTGAAGTTTGCTACCGTGTAGTTATTCAGTGTGGCCCGCGTCCACTTTTCTTCGTTCAGTAGCTCGGTAATACTCTCAATCAGCTGCATGCCAGTTTCTCCCGCTTTTGTCGCCATAGTCATCTTCTATTGTCCATATTTTTCGTCAGTTTGTATAACGCTGATATATCTTCATACTCAGCTCTCGAATTTTCAGTAGTACTTCATCTATTTTACTTCGCTCTTCACCGGTATTCGAGTAATGGTCAATGAGCCAGAAATAGCGGTTAATCAGACGTGCCTTTTTCGCTCCGTCAACCGTCGACGAATCCCGCACCTCGTGTATTTCGCGCTCCAGTGCATAAATACTCTGCCGCAACTTTCCGTACTCGATCGCGCGAAGCTC
>SKKC01000226.1 GCA_007121695.1 Spirochaetales bacterium
CTTCGCCGTCCGGTTTTGTCAGCAGAACCGCGACGCGAGCCTTCCAGAGTTTCTGTACCAGGTTCAGGGTGGTTCGTAGAGCATCCCCCCGGTCACCCGGAAGCTGGGAAATGAAACGTTCGACCGGGATAAGCGTCTGCCAGGCCGAACACAGACGATGAAATACGGCTCGTTCTTCGCTCGAAAACGACCCCAGCTGACTCAGGAACTGATCCCGGTCGCGGGCGCTGAAACTGACATACTCCGGGGGTTGCATCTCTACAATCTCGTTGCTGCTCACGTATCCTCGGCTCCTGGTATCGGCTCGGTCGTTGCTACAGATAATAGCACGGTTCTCATGTGAATTACTTGCCTTCGTCTCCTGCACGACGTATGCTGTGAGTGACGGGTAACACCATGAGAGAAAGCGGTATACTGGCATTCCCGAAAAACGCATTCTACGCCTGTGCGGCCAGCCCCGACAACGGGTACATCGCAGCCGGCGGGAAAGATGCAGGCATCCATCTCTTCTCGGTCGGACGCTGGCTTCCCGGCGGCGTTTTTACGTCTCATTCCAGGAGAATTACCTGCCTGGCCTTCCATGAGGGAGGCACCCGTCTCGTCAGTGGCAGTGCCGATCGAACTGCAGTGGTCTGGGCCTTTCCCGAAATGGTTCCACTGTTCACGCTCGCTGGTCACAAAAAGGCACTGTCTGATCTCGCCGTCTCACCCGACGGGTTTCTCCTGGCTACTGCCGGACATGACAGCAGGCTGATTCTGTGGAGCATGGAGACGGGGTGGGAACTCGCTCGTGCCCGGGGAGAGCAGCGAGCCGTCGTAAGCCTGGCTTTTTCGCCAGACGGCGAGTACGTCGTGACTACCGGATACGGTGGCGAACTCGTGCTCCTCTCGGTGCCCTCCCTCGAACCATTTCGTGTCCTTCCTCACCACCGGGTCGCCGCGTATTCGCCGACGTTCTCGCCGGACGGTGAAATGCTCGTGACAATCGGGTTCGACTCCCGGCTGCTCGTGTGTGCGGCAGACGACTGGACTGTGCTGTTCGAGCGGTCGCTGCCACGCAGCTCAACGCATCCCGTGTGCTTCTCACCCGATGGATCGCTGCTGGCAGTGGGAGGCCACCGATCAGTTCTGCTGTTTAATACCGAAGACATGAATCGGGTCGCAGAGATACCCTGTCCGGCGCGTACCCTGTACTCCGTCGCATTCTCGGCTGACGGGCGATACCTGTTTTTTGGAAGCGGCGACAGGAGAGTCCACATCTGGGATATCGGCGAGCTGAACGTATACTCCAGCATCTGACGTATGAACCGACTTGTTGACTTCAGCTTTCGCAACCTTGATCCCGTTTACGACTCAGCACCAACCCGCCCCCTGACCGAGGACAGCAGGATCATCATTTTCAGCGATCTGCATATGGGGAATGGCGGGAAGAACGATGATTTCCGACAGAATGCAGATGTATTTTCGTCGGTTCTGGAAGACTGGTATCTTCCGCGCAGGCATCAACTGATTCTGAACGGAGACGTGGAAGAGCTGTTGCGGTTCTCGCTTCACAGCATTCAGCGACAGTGGAGAAGCGTCTTTGACCTGTTCGATCGATACAGGACCGACGTCGGCATGGACCGCATTATCGGAAACCACGACTATCCGCTTGCGGATATACCTGATCGCGGGTTTGCCCTTCATGACGGTCTGCGGTATAGCCTCGGCGACGAGAACATTTTCATTTTCCACGGACACCAGGTACATCCTCGCTATGTGTCTCCGAAAAAGCAGCGCTGGATCAACTTTTTTCTGCGGTATTTTGCGAATCCTCTCGGTATCGGAAACGTGACTGTCAGTCACGACAGCACAAAGCGCTTCAAGACTGAACGACGGGTATATCACTACGCGAGTGTTCGGAAGGTGCTTTCGATAATCGGTCACACGCACAGGCCTTTGTTCGAGAGTCTGAGCAAGGCCGACACGATCAAGTTCCAGATCGAACTGCTGTGTCGTCGGTACACCGAGTCGGACGGGCCCGTTCGGGAACGGCTGCGGGGACAGATATCCACGCTGAAGTCCGAGCTGGAGCTGCTGCGCGGCGATCCTCATTTCGAAGAGAGCGACGAGAGCCTGTACAACGCAAACCTCGTTGTTCCCTGCATGTTCAACTCCGGTGGGGTTATCGGTGAGCGTGGCATTACCGGTATCGAAATCGAGGGAAAAACGATTCGGCTTGTGTACTGGTTTGATTCGAGGCGAAGTCAGACCTATTTACGCTACAGGCGATTTCACGCCGAACAGCTTTCCGGAACACCGTACCACCGGGTGGTTATCAAGGAAGACTCGCTCGACTATATATTCGCTCGTATCCGACTGCTATCCTGAATACGAAACAGAAATACCGCCGAATCGCAGCCGTGGCGCTTGCCGACCGGTGGTCCGGCGCACTACTGTGTAGTCATGAATACCGAAGAACGTATGAAGCGTATACAGGACATGATCAGCGACGGTAACTATGTGGCCGCCTATACCGCGATTAAAGAGTCGCATATGGACGACCTCGATCGAACTGAACTCACCGGCAAACTGGTTGCGCGCATTGTAGACGAACTGTCACGCTGTACCCGACGCGAAGACCGCGAGCGGGCGGTCTATCTCCGGACGCTTCTATCCTGGATCTTCCGGGATGTTCCAGGGCTCAGTACCCTGTACCGGGAGCAGCTTCGCCTGGCACACAGGGCAGAGGGTGATCTTGCCTCGGGAATATACCGGAATTTTCGTACCATCAGCGACGTAGCCGGCGGACGCAAGTCGGTCGCCGAAGGATTCGAGGAAACGGCGGAACAAATCAGGGCCGGTTTCGAAGAGGCGGCCGAGAATTTACGCTCGGGTGATCCCGCCGAATCAGTACGGTCTATCGTCAAGGAAGGGCTTGAGCAGTTTGGCCGGTTTTTCGAGTCCATGAACCAGCCTCCGCGGCGGGAGACATCCGGGAACGACACCGACGATCAATCGCCGGGCAATGGTGACGACACTGCTCGTAGCACGGACGAAGAAGTTCAGGATGTCGAGTTCGAAGAAAAGGAATAGTGTCGGCCTGCGCGGCGGGCAGTGACCGACAGGGCGATCGCAACCAGGGTGACAGACATGAAGCCTGGGCCGACGCCCATCACGTCGTGGAGCCCGGCAATAAGCCAGTTCCCGATCGTAGCAAGCGTGATTGCTGCCACCAGTAGCGGTCCCATGAGACGTGTTGCCCGGCTGCCGTAGGTGTTAATAAGCTGGCCCATAATGGTCGGGTAGAGGATGCTCACGAATAGTCCGGCGAGGGAAAACAGGCCAGGCCAGACTGGAAACAGGTAGCCTGCTACGACCGACAGGAGAGCTCCGATCCCGAACCACTGTATCGTGCGCAAATAGCCGAAGTGCTCCGCCAGATACGGACACACAAGACGTCCGAACGTAAACAGGCCAAAAAACAGCGACAGATAGACGCCTGCCTCTGCCTCGGTATACTCGCGCGTTACCACCAGAAAGTTTACAAGCCAGCTTCCGATGCCAATCTCGAGCAGAATCGCTATGCCGAGCAGAGCAGCGAGCATGCGCACACCAGGCTTTCGGAGCGCAACGCGGAGCCGTTCGTCGTTCGCATGCGTTGCACTGCTGTCGTCGGTTGTTTCGTCGCGTACGGGAAAGGCGGCCACCGAAAACAGCATCAGGAGTGGCAGTGTCAGGATAATTGGTGCCAGATACGCCGCACGCCAGCCAAGCGCTGTCATTGAAATTCGACCCGCGAAACCACCGGCC
Organism: Spirochaetales bacterium; assembly: GCA_007121695.1. Taxonomy (GTDB): domain Bacteria; phylum Spirochaetota; class Spirochaetia; order DSM-27196; family SKKC01; genus SKKC01. The sequence goes on from SKKC01000226.1 coordinate 3,793, forward strand.
AGGGCCGAACCGACACCGAAAAACAGATGCAGCATGCTCATTCCGACTGCAGGGCGTCGAATGAACAGACTGCTGCCGATTCCGTTCAGTCCCATCTCAAGGAATCCGCCGCCGGTCTGCATTACAAGCAGAATCAGCGTGAACGAAAGAAAACCGGTAATCAGCGCGCTGCCTGCCTGAGCAATGGCAACGAGGGTCAGCCCGATCACGAGTACCAGGCGCAGCCCTCGACCGGTTGCGAGCCGGCCTGCCGCGTAGATCGCAGCCATGAAGCCGAGCGTCGCAAGCGAGAAGCTGAGGCCAAAGAGATTGTAGAGGACACCGAACTCGGTCCGTATCGCCGGGAGGGTGGCCCCACGAACCGCGTCAAAGGTGCCGAACAGCACCATTGTCGCGAAGGCCGTGGGGATCAGCAGCGCACGCCTGCGCCGGTTTATGCGTTGTAGGTACCCGCTGATACCGAGCCTCCGCTGCCGGTCCAGTTGGTGTGGAAGAACTCACCGCGAGGCTTGTCGGTGCGTTCGTAGGTGTGTGCACCGAAATAGTCCCGCTGCGCCTGAAGCATGTTCGCGGGCAGTCTCTCGGATCTGTAGCCGTCGAAAAAGCTCAGCGCCGCACCGAGTGCCGGAACCGGTATACCCGCTCCGATCGCCCGGGTGACCGCTCGCCGCCATGCAGGCACGGACTCCCGGGTCGCTGTCGCAAACACCGGTGCGAGCAGCAGGTTCTGCAGCTCGGGATCCTTGTCGTACGCGGCGGTAATGTCCTCGAGGAAGGCGCTTCGGATAATGCACCCACCGCGCCACATCCCGGCGACAGCGCCGAAGTCTATGGCCCAGCCGTTTTCGCGTGCGGCTTCCCGAATAAGCATGAAACCCTGCGCGTAACTGGTGATTTTTGCTGCGTACACTGCGGCTTCAAGGTCTGCGAGCATTGCATCCCTGTCACCGCTGCCGAGTACTGCCGAGGTATTGCGGGGATCACCGAGTATCGCCGCTGCCTGTACGCGTTCTTCTTTCAGCGAGCTCAGGGACCGGGCGAATACGGCTTCGGCAATCAGCGTGACGGGTATGCCGAGATTCGCCGCATCGACAACCGTCCACTTTCCGGTACCTTTCTGCCCCGCAGCATCAAGTATTTTTTCCACGAGGGGGGCTCCATCGGCATCCACGGCGCGGAGAATGTCCGAGGTAATCTCGATCA
>SKKC01000062.1 GCA_007121695.1 Spirochaetales bacterium
GACTCCGGTGGTCATCTCGTCGGGCACGCGAGCGGCCACGACAACGTCGAGACCACAGGAGTCAAGCATATCGCGTACAATGATACGTTCCGTCTCATCCGCGCATACGACAAGCACCCGCGTGCCGCTCAGATCAGGGCACACCTGCGCAATCCGTATCTTCGGGTTCACGTGAAGCGGGAGCCGGACAGTAAAAGTGCTCCCCTCGCCTGGCGTAGACACCAGATCGATACTACCGTCCATGAGTTCGACAAGCGACTTTGTAATTACCAGTCCGAGTCCGGTACCGCCGTACTTCCGTGTCGTCGACATGTCGGCCTGCTCGAAGGCCTGGAAGACGGACTGCTGTACTGCCTCGGACATACCGATACCGGTATCGGTCACCGTAATCAGAAACGTAGCCGCGTCTGCGGTCTTCGTTTCCTGCTGCATCTTAAGCAGCACTGTGCCGGCGTCGGTAAACTTGACCGCGTTACCCAGCAGATTAATGAGAATCTGCTTCAAACGCATCGAATCGCCTTCGAGCGCTACCGGTACATCCGGACGAACATCGAACAGAAGCCTCACGTCTTTCTCGGCGGCTGCCTGGCTGAACAGGACCCGAAGCTGCTCAAACAGATCAGCCACGAGGAAGGTCGTTTTTTCCAGCTGCAGTTTTCCCGCTTCGATCTTCGAGTAATCGAGAATGTCGTTAATGATGCCAAGCAGATGCCTCGACGAGGTGCCGATTTTTTCGATGCAGTCCTGCTGCCAGCTTGTCAGCGACGTGTCGGACAGGACCGTCGTCATGCCGAGCACAACGTTAATTGGAGTGCGGATCTCGTGGCTCATGTTTGCGATAAACTCGCCCTTGACCCTGCTTGCCTGCTCGGCCGCTTCTCTGGCATTCCGAATCTCGGTGACGTCGAGCGCAGTTCCAGCGGAGCGAATTATGTTTCCCCGCTCGTCGAATACGGGGTGACTGCTGGCGCGAACCCATCTTACGTCGCCGTCCGGGCGAACAATGCGGTACTCTTCGTGAAAGTAGCCTTTGTCTCCAAACTCCTGCTGCAGCGCCTGTATTACCCGATCGCGGTCCTCCTCGTGCACCGCTTCGACAAAGCTGAAAGGATTCGCGTACAGCGACTCGCGACTTCGCCCCCAGACAGACTCGTAGGCAGAGTTAATGTAGAGCATCTGCTCGGGAGTACGAATCCAGAATACGACCGGGATCGTATCGGCAATCTGCTGGAACCGCAGCTCGCTCTCGGCAACTGCGCTCTGCGCCTCCTTCAGGGCTGAAATATCCTGAATAAATGACCAGATCACATCGCGCCCGGACGGATCGGAAATTTTTATTCCGTGCAGCAGCACGGGATACCTCGAACCATCTTTTCGAATGTACTCTTTCTCGAAGGGACCGTAGTAGCCCTGTTTCTCCATGAGTGCCAGCTGCTGCTGCTCTGCCTGCATGTACTTTTTCGGCGTTACGTCCCAGTAACTGAGTTTCCGGAACTCTTCTTCCGTGTACCCGGCGGGTTCATTGATTGCCGCATTGAACTCGAGGAAGGCACCCGTCTCGTAATCGTTCATGGCGATGCCAATAGGCGCATGTTCGAACAAGCCCCGGAAACGGGCCTCTTCGAGCGAGCGTGCCCTGCTCTCCTGCACTCGTCGCGTGACGTCTTCGCAGGTTCCGAGTACACCGGTAACCCGGCCCTGCTCGTCGGGTATGCACTGCCCGATACACCGGACGATACGCTCCCTGTCCGCGCCCGGAGGACCGATCTCCATGTCGATATCGATCGGTTCGCCACGCGTGCGGGCAGCGGTCAGCGCATCCTGCAACACCAGGGCGGAATCCTTCGGTAGGGCCGACAGCCATTCGTTTACACTCGGGAAAAACGCACCTCGCGAACGACCGAAAATCGCGCACATACGCTCGTCCGCCTCCAGCCTGCCCGCGCTGTAGTTAACCTGCCAGATCCCGAGATTGGCGGCCTGCGTCGCAATAGAAAGCCGCTGTACGGTATCCCGGGCTTCCTCGACAGATCGCCGAAGTCCACGCACCCATTTGACCCCCGCCCAGACGAGCACGACGGTACCTGTCAGCTTGGACAGATCCGACAGAAGGTCGACCGTCGCCGAGCGATGCAGCACGAACACCGTAGTCGTGAGCTGCGCAGTCGCGTGCAGAAACAGGAAGCCGAATCCGGCGACCGTCGGAAGGATCGTGCCGGTGTCTATGTGCCTGAGGCCACGGGGCAATAGAACAATGACTCCGGGTGGAATCGCCATGAGCACCGCGAAGGCAAACTCTGCAAGCACGCCAGCGGTTACCGCAACGCGGACAGGCTGCGATGAAGCCCCCATACGTACGAGCATTCCACCGAGCAACACGCCAGACAGGAGAAAAAACAGTCCGGATAAACGGTGCAGAACCACGCGCGAACGCGGCAGGATCAAATGTTGCTGAATCTCGTTACTCATAGCGCCCCGCACCACAAAGCATACCGCGAAACACGGAGTGCAGCCAGACGGCTGATCGCACGCCAGCGCTCATTTTGCAGGCGCAACTGAACGAACCTACAACACGTCTCGCATGGACCCGTCTGGGCCGTACTCGATACCGACGCCGACGTCGTGGCCGGCAAACAGATAGCATGTGTTACCGACGCATCGCATGCAGCCTCACAAGCACGACAGCGGCAATGGCTACGACCACCGTCAGAACGATGCCGAGCCAGCGAAACGCGATGGCGAAGCCCTGCGCGTCTATGGCTGCACCAAGAATCGGCGTGACGATGCCGCTCGCCTCCATGCCTGCGAAGAAGTACACCCCGAGTACGGTCGATCTCAACCGGTCGGGCACGTCCCCGGACAGATAGGCTTCGGACACGGGCATGCGGATAAACGCTGCCGTGCCGACGCCGAGCAGAACACCCATGAACGCGGGCAGCCACGGTACGAACGACATTCCGATGATCAGCGGGCCAACCGAAATGGACAGGGTTACGAGTATGGGTACAGGACCGAAACGGTCTGAGAGAGCGCCTCCAACGGGTGCCGCGACGACTCCCGTCAGAAAGAATGCCGACAGCGATGCCGCAGCCCAGCTCGCGGAAAGGCCGAAACCGTCCACAAGATACAGCGGTATAAAGGCCGTGAGGGAACCTATCGCCGCACCGACCGCAGATGTAAGCACAAGGAACACGACTATACGGACGACCGTATGCCTCCTCGATTGCTTCGCTCGAGGAGTCGGACCCGTCGGTGCCTTCGTTTCGGAATCGGCGGATGCCGGATCGGCCGACGGCTGCCAGCGCTGTTCGCCCCTGCCGTTGAGGGTAAGAAAGAACACCAGCCCGAACAGAAACACCGGCAGCGATATGCCGAGAAATGCACCCCGGTATCCGAAGGCAGTTGCCAGCGCCGCACCAAGTAGCGGTGTAGCGAAGTGGCTCGCGCTTCCACCGATCAGGTGCAGTCCGAGCGCACGCCCGGTTCGATCAGGCGGCACGCTCGCCATAATAAGCGGAGCAGCCGACGGGTGGTATCCGCCACCGGCAATGCCCATGAGCACGAGCGCGAGGATAAGCCCTGTGTAGGAACTCGTGAGCCCGGCGATGGCTCCCGCGACAGCTACACCGGATATTCCGACCGTAATGAGGTATCGCCGCCCGACACGATCGGCGAGCCAGCCGGCCGGAAGCTGCGATATTCCGTATGCAAGCGTAAATGCCGAAACGACTCCACCTGCCTGGGCGTAGGACAGGGCAAAACTGTCACGGATAAACGGGAGGATCGGGGCAACCAGCGCCGTCAGAAGATGGTGCGCAAAGTGAGCCCCTATAAACAGCGCAATGTAGGTTCCAGGTTTGTATGATGTCATAGATAAAACACTATCCGTGAGAGCATGGTATTCACTCCCGCGTCAGCCTGACCGCGTCGACGAGAATCGAAGCCCCCAGCCAACCGCTGCAGCGAGGAACAGTCTCGGTAGCACGAGGACGCTTACCGCTGCTCCGAGCGCGACGAACAGCAGCGTGTCCTCGATCAGGCTGTGCGACACCGCCAGATGATGGTTCAGCGCATCAATTTCTGTGGGGGTAAGTGTGTTTCGCTCGCGCTCCTGTATCATGACGGCTGAACCGTAGGTCAGCCCCATGGTATTTCCGACCAGCCAGAGAAAGCTGGTCGATTTCGGCAAGCCGAACAGCGCGACCACCCGCTCGAAGCGCGCCGAGGCCTTCTGCAGAACACCAGATGTCTCGAGGACCCGCTGCATGATCATGATCGCGATAACAATACCGCTCATGAGCGCCACCGTTGTCGCGGTCGACTGAAGCCAGGAAACAGGGTCCGCCGGCACGCTACCCGCAACGTGCGAAACGGTGGTTGCCGCGGCGTCACCGGTAAGACCGTAGAGTCGTCCGGCGGCAATACCTGCCCCAAAGGCCATCGCGATCCGAAGAAGCGCCATGCGCAGCGGATTCGACCCGGTGCGTGCCTGCACCGAGCATTCCACGATAAGGCTGTGGCAGATCAGAATCATGAGCGCAATAACGGTAGTCTCCGGCACGCTGAACTCAAGCGTTCCAAGCATTGCGATCGCGGGGTAAATATTCAGGAGTGCTCCGGTTACGAACACCAGGCCGGCTTCACCGGGAAGCCCGGTGAGCGCCATGAGCGGCTGCAGAAGGCGGGCTATCGGTGCCAGCAGATCAAGCTGTCCGAGCAGAAAGACGAGGGCCGCCGCAGGCACCAGCACAGTAAGGAGTTTTAGAGACATCCGGAGACCGGCCTGGAATCCTTCGACGATCGCGACGCGCATGTGCGCAACTGTAGTCAGGAAAACCGTTCGGGGCAATGCGCATAAGCGATATTCCGATATATAATACAGATACTATTATGAACGACGGCGCCAATAGCAATTCGGCTGACTCCTCGTCTGTTGAAAAACCACGCCTCGAATCGCTGCTGCGGGTAAGCCGGTCCATACAGGACATGGAAGGC
>SKKC01000232.1 GCA_007121695.1 Spirochaetales bacterium
GGTCTGATCGGTAAGCACGGTCTGTTCGAGTATAATCATGAAGTCATGTGGGGAGGTGACGACCAGGTTCTGGCTGCGGTGTTCTGGCCGAATCTGCCCGCAGAGCCGCATCAGTTTCATGACTGGATTCACCCGGAAGCGGGTGGAGCACTCTATGGCGGTGCCGAGACGGGGTTGTATGCATTTCAGATGTGGGACGAGTGCGGGGGAGGAAACCCGGTTCGTCGGCAGGCAAACCCGAACTCGCTTGTGTTCGAGATATTCGGCGTACCCTTTCTTATGGACGGTACGCCAGGTGAGGGATGCGATCGCTTCTCCGTTCCCGGAACCGAGTTCAGAAATCAGGATGGCCTCGCGTATAACTTCGGCTATGGCACCTTTGCCGCTCACAATGTTGTTATCGTCGACAGGGACGAGTTTCATTGTCCGTCGGTGTCGGCCGCCGGATACGGTATGGCAGGAACTGTCCAGGGGCAGTTCCCGGCCGTCCGAGGCAATGTCACATCGTTTTATCGTGATTATGCAGATGTTGTGCGCGTAGAACGCACGACGGTTCGTGTGTCAGCGTACACTGTTGCCGTCGTAGACGACGTACATTTTTCGCAAGACCATGACTTCGAAGCCCGTTTTTTCCTGCGGGGCATTGCAGACTGGCAACCGGGCGAACGGAAATCCGGGTTTTTTCAGACAACCGCTCATGGCGTGAGCATGTATTTTTTCCCGGACCCCATGGCCACTGTTGAGTCGGAAGTAATACAGGGATATCCCCGGGTGTTCGAATCGTGTTCTACGAGGGTCGGTGTCAGGACGAGTGGTAGTCGTTGTCGAATAATCAACATATTTTCCGGTTCGCGGGCAATAGATGTATCCGCTCCGGAGGTGTCGTGGAGCGATCAGGAAATACAGATATCTGACGGGGCGGGGACTCACCATCTGAATACAAACGAGATTCCTCACAGCATGCGGGCATTCACGGCTCGCTCGGAAACGGTGCAGGCGGTGGATTGTAGCGAATCAAAGCTGGAAACTTCGATGGTACTTCCGCCCCCGATGGTGCATCCAAGAGCAGCTGTTTGGGGGGAATCAGCGCACAACCGCTGTTATGCAGCTGCAGCCGGTAACCCGGACGGTCTTGAGCCGCTTCTGCGAACGCTCCTGTATTCAGACAGCTGGGAGGACCAGCTCGCCGCGGCCGACTGTGCCGCACAGGAAGGGGTCTCTGCGGTGTCCGATATTCTGCTCGGGATGCTTGACGAGGAAGCAGGCGTACGCTACGGAGACATTTATAGTCGCTATGTCTGGCTGCGGGAAGGAAAACCGGGGAGCCTGTCCGACAGATGCGAGTGGCGACTGAAAACAGCACTGTGTCGCGCCATGGGGACGCTTCGGATTCATGATTCGAAGCAGCTGCTTCAGCGTATCCTTCAAGACGACGATCATTCTGCGGTTCACCAGGCATGCCGGGAATCGATCGACGCCCTTAACCGGAATGCCGCACCATGAAAACGCTCAGAGCATCTTCATGGTCCCCTTGTAGAAGCTGACGTCAAGCGCGAGGACCATGGCGCCCTCGCGCTTGTCCAGGTCGCCCGTGACTTCCTCGATCCGCTCGACTATGGCACGAATATGTCGCTCTGGTGCGAGCGCGAGAATGGTTTTGCTTGAGTTCTTGCTTTCGTTCATGAACCCTATGAACTCCGCGAAGAGTGGGACATTCGATATATACCGACTCATGCCGGTAGACTCCATTATCGTCGCTCCGTCGACACCAAACTCGAGAAGAAGTTCGAGAATATCGTACATGTACTGTTCGACGTACACCGTGACAAGAAGCACTTTCATGGCTTCTGCACCCGATCGTACCGGTCCTGCCTGCTGGTCGCCCTGTCCTATATGCCGCTGAAAGCTCTCTACGGCTGCTTCCACCGATCGACACTTCAGAAGTTCCTGTTTAGCGTTTGTGTGCGCAATAATCCGGGAGATGGCCGCCAGAATGCGCAGGTGTGACTGTACATCTTCGGCAGGACCGAGGATCACGAAAAATACACGCGCCTTTTTTTTATCGACTGCGTCAAAGGGTACGCCACCGGGGAATACGGCAATGTACACAAGGAAGCGATCCATGCCTGGGATACGTGCGTGAGGAAGTGCTACTTCCTTGCCGAATCCGGTTGAACCCTGTTGTTCCCGCTCATTCAGCGCAGAATAGATGGTCTGGGCGTCAACCTCTTCAAGAGCATGCGAACGGCGGGCCAGCTCGGCAAGCTTCCAGAGCGCCTCGTCTTTTGTTTTCGCCTTGAGTCCGACTCCGCACGCGAGCGGGTCAATCGATTCGATCAGTTCCATTATTCCTCCAGTTCGAGTGCGCGACGAATTGCCATCTTTGCGATTGGCGGACCGGTAATTTCGTTCACAAAGACTGAAAACAGCACAATATGTATGCCCGTCTGGACGACGCCGACAGGCAGATTTTCAAGACCATGCAATTGTGGCGCGGTGTGAAGCAGTACCATAAGCCCGAGGGCTATTCCCGCCTGCGAGAAAAGACCTAATCCGAGATAGTCACGAATCTCCGCACTGCATCCCGACATGCGGGCACCCAGATAGGCACCAGTATATTTTCCAATCCAGCGAGCGGTGACAAACAGCAGTCCGAACAGCAACGTGTCTGCCGCAAACAGAAGTGATGGGTTGAGCTTGGTTCCCGCGATCACAAAGAACAAGGCATAAACGGGTGGGGTAAACGGTTCAAGTGTGCGAAACACCCGGGTTGAACGTGGGCTCATGTTCGCAAGCGCTGCTCCAGCTGCCATGTTCACCAGCAGGGGAGAGAAGCCCAGAAGTATCGCAGTCGTTGTCGAGAGGAAGAGAAAGCCCAGGGTCAGAATCATGACTTCACCGGTATTGTTCTGGGCTCTGGTAAACGCGTAGATCAGAAATCCGAAGAACGTTCCCAGGATCAGACTGACGCCAATATCGGCAATCGCAGCCCAGAACAGTCCGGTGAACGATTCAACCGCTCCAGGAAGCGACGGGACCAGAGACAGCACTATTCCGAATGCAGCAATTGAAATGGCGTCACCCAGAGCGACGGTTCCGTACAGGCTGTCGACTATCGTGCCCCGGGCACGAATGGACTGCACCACCGCTACCACCGCAGCCGGGGAGGTGGTCGTGGCAACGACGCCGAGCAGCAGCGCGAACGGCAACGATAGATCCATGAAGAAGAGCGCGATCGCAACGAACAGGAACGGCAGTGAAAACTGTCCGACAGTAATCCATGCGACCGACCGCATGATACGACGCAGCTTGGTCAGCCTGAGTTCACCACCTATGGTCAGCGCGATGAGGCCTAATGCGACTTCCGTAATAACGCCGAGGTCTTCGGACGCACTCGAACCGAGTATTGCCAGCCCGCCGCTACCCATAAGAAGTCCGGCAAGAATAAAACCCGTCACTTCCGGCAGACGCATCAGCTCCGACAGCTTTGCAAATACGTATCCGAGGACAAGCATGGTGCCTATCGCGAACAGAGGATGAATGCGCAGGAAGTGAAAAAGCTCAATGCTATCGAGAAACCCGGTTGTTCCTGTCATGTGCGGGTCTGATTATGAAAGACTAATGAATCATTCGCAAGCGAGGAATGAGTTCTGACAATACGGGGGTTCTCGTCGGCCCGATTCTGACGCGATACAGCCTTGACAAAACCGGTGAATCAGGGATTCCTGCCAGGTAATGCACGGAACTGAACTTACGCATCAGCTTGCACAACTTCTTCTGCAGATAGGTGTCGTCCTTATTGTCGCACGCGTTGCGGGCATAGCAGCGCGCAAGGCCGGACTGCCATCTCTCATTGGCGAGATTCTCACGGGTGTCCTGCTCGGGCCGTACGCTGTCGGTTCGCTGCCGTTCCCCGGTTTTTCTTACGGGCTTATCCCGCTTGAGACCGGCGCGTTGCCTGTTTCGATAGAACTCTACGCGTTCGCAGCCATAGGGGCGGTGGTGCACATTTTTCTCGTCGGGCTTGAGACCGACGTCCGGTCGCTTGGTCGGCTGAAAGCCATTGCTGTTCGACCCGCTGTCGGAGGAATTGTCCTGTCAGGACTCGTCGGTGCGCTGTTTCCCGTGGTTCTGCTCGGATACGACTACACCGACCCTATTATTCTGTTTTTCGCCGGTATATCGGTATCGACGTCCATGGGGGTACAGGCTCGTATCCTCTCGGACTACCATAAACTTGACACCCCGGAAGGCCGTGTTGTCATGGAGTCGTCGCTGCTACAGGATGGCCTTGCTATCACCGTACTGGCAGTGACCATGGCGCTCCTGAGCACCGCCTCGGTAATCGACGCGGCTGGAATCGTAACCGGTGCGCTACCGATTCTCGCGCAGGCGCTGATTGTATGGGTGCTCGGTTTCGCACTCGTGATCGGGTTTGCTCCCTCCATCGCTTCGGGTCTGAAACGTATCGGCGCACCCGCAGCGGTTGCCGCAACGCCGGCTCTTGCGCTCGCGCTCGTGTTTTCGGGCCTTTTTGAACTCGCGGGTATCGCGTCGATTATCGGTGCCTATGGGGTTGGTGCGGCGCTTTCGCGTACCGACGTGGTCGACCTGGTTCAGGAGAGAATGAAACCGGTTGCAGGATTCTTTGTCCCGCTCCTCTACGCCATTATGGGCATGTTCATAGATGTGTCTGTCCTTGTAACCCCGCGAATACTGCTCGTCGGGCTGCTCTTTGCAGCGGTATCCGGCCTTGCGAAGCTCGTGGGGTCGGCGATGCCGGCGGGGCGCGTCGGATTTAACCGACTCGGCGCGCTTCGTATAGGGCTCGGGACGGTGGCCCGGGGTGAAGTAGCCCTGATCATGGGCGTTGTTGGCGTGGCATCGGGACTGATCAGCGCCGATCTGTTCAAGATTATCGCTGTCATGACCATGGCGTCCATTCTTTTCGGTTCGCCGGTGTTTGCGTTCCTCATGAAGAAGTCTGAC
>SKKC01000425.1 GCA_007121695.1 Spirochaetales bacterium
ACACCATGGGCCGAAGCTGGCCACTGCATCGCCTGGAAGCAGTTCGCGTTACCGACGCTGACGAATTCATTGACAGTGCCCCGTGTACGAACGTCGTCGGGATCGTCGGGCGCAGTCGACCGCGAGTCGTTCCCGGTTGTCTGCGGGCAGTCGAGCTTTTACTTCCGGGAGGGGCTTCTGGCCGACTGGCGCTGGAGTAACCAGTCGATATTTACCATGCCACCCGTGCTCCAGCTCTTTCGCGCACCAACAGATAACGATGGTATTAAACTCTGGAGTGGACAGGACACGAAGCCTCTGGGTAAGTGGCGGAAAACATCGCTTGATAGCATGTTTCTGCAACAGCAGGGACGTATTCTCGAAGAGCTCGACGGAGCACTTGTGAGCTCGCACTCGATTCGTACGCCGTCAGCCGATCTTGGTGCGCTGCGGACTCGCTATCGGTGCGCAGCATCAGGTTTTCAGGTCGAATCGGACGTCGAGCTGTACGATGTAATAGATGACTATCCACGCGTTGGACTGGTCTGCGCGCTTCCCGCGGAAGCGAAACAGGTCTCGTGGCTGGGTCTCGGCCCCCATGAAAGCTACCCCGACAGAAAGGGGTCAGCCGTGTTTGGATTCTTTACGTCCGATTCGGGTTTTTTCGACATTCCCTACGAAATGCCTCAGGAGTACGGTGGTCGTTGTGACGTCGAGGAACTTCGTCTCAGACAAAGCGAATCAGCGCCTGAAGTGCTGATACGGTCAGGAACTCCGTTCATGTTCAGTGCCATACCGTATACGGCCGGGGAACTGTTCAAGGCGCGACACAGGCATGAACTGATCGAACGATCCGATATTGTAGTGAGTCTTGATCACGCGCATCGTGGGCTTGGCACGGGAAGCTGCGGACCGGATACCCTGGAAGCGTACCTGATACGACCTGGAACGTACCGCTTTGTATTCGATTTCGATATCCCGGAACCGGTATCGTAGTTCGCTAGAACGGAGAATCGCTTCCGGCAGTGAGTGTGCGAATTGTACCTTTCAGCTGATCTATCTCGCGTTTTTGCTGGCTTATGACTTCCAGAAACTCTTCGTCCCTGGCTTCTCCGCTGACCGTTGAATCTCCCGGTTGGGAAAAACTCTCGACATCCATAGCGATTTCGATCCTCGTGAGCCCATAGCTGCTGTCGTATGCTTCCAGATCGAGCGGCATGTCCGGAAAACGTTCCGACTGCGCAATCTTCTGCGCCATGCGTTCGATCTGTATCGCGGCGGCGCTTTCAGGAGCAAACTCACTCAGGGGGCGCAAGGCTCGTACGGCCTGAGAGCAGGCCGGGTCGTCAAAAACAGCTCCCAGACTCTCCAGTGTAATCCCAAGATTACGCTCCACCAGTTCTCGCAGACTTTCGGCGATCCGGAAGTCATCCGGTTGCGTAAGCATGTTCAGGATCAGGTGTGGTTTCAGTTGCGAAACCGCCTTTTTTGCACGGGTGCCATTCTTGCGGTCTATTTTCTGTATGCCGTCGACAATATCGCGAAGCGTGGGTGTGGAACCCGGAGTTTTATCTTTCTGTACGTCTTTCAGGTAGGCCGTGACCCGTTTTGAAGATGTGAACTCTTCCTGAAGCTGCCTGAACAGTACGTTCTTCAGAAGCGAGTACGCGTTCAGAACCGACGGAGCCTCAGGAGTTGCAATGATCAGCCCCGAGTTTGAAAGGAGGAACATCTCGACGACCAGCGGTGTTGTTCCTGAACCCAGATCGATGAGCACAATGTCTGCATCGATGCTTTCTATGGCAGCTACAAGTTTTTTTCGGATCGCTGGCGTCGGTGATGCAAGTCCGGTTACCAGAACATCCCCCGGCACAAAGCGGAGATCCGGCACGTGTGTCTGCACCATGACATCGTTAAAGCGGGTTCTGGAGTCCGACAGGTAGTTACCGATGCCCTTATGATTGTTCCGATATCCCAGGTATGTGTGAAGGTTGGATCCACCGAGATCCATGTCGACAATGACTGTTCTGACGCCCGCCATGCCGAGTCGAAGCCCCATGTTCGCCGTAATGAGTGATTTGCCGGCCCCGCCTTTTCCACTGGCCACCGGAATGATTTTTCGCTTCGCCTTCTGGTTTATTGTCATGCCCATTCGCAGCAGTATAGCCTAAAGACGCAGGAGAAGAAAACTCGGAAACGCCTGCTTTGCGTTATCCGGAAAATAGTATACAATTTTACACGCGTTGGAATAATTTCGGCGCAATAATAAAACGCTGGTCGGTAGTAGGGGAGTCTGTTCCATGACAGACAAGCGCGTCTTTCACATAGACCGGGAATGCTACGTTGTGTTCATTGGTGCAACGAAGCAGGATGTGCGACCGTTCATTCGGATCGGAAACAGCCCTCATGTTCCCGAGGAAGTAACGGACGAGATTCGCGACGTCGTCATTACCGACCGTCTTACCGGCAATCCGATTCGTGAACAGGCTATCGTTGAGCAGAGTCTCGGCAGTGACATTCGATATCTCGGCGATCCGGACATGGTTGCGCGTTTCAAGACATTTGTCGGCCATGACGATCTGCCCACCGAGCAGTTTGAGACCACCACGAGAGAAGAGAAGCCCGAGGCGGAACATTCGCTGGTGTACTTTTACCGCGACGGCGGTATGAGCATCTATGTCGGTCAGGACAAGATTTTCTCCCTGAGCGACGCAGAGAAGCGTGACCGTCACTACATAGAGTTAACGCGGCGCATCAAGAGCGAGTTCCTGAAGGACCCCCTGCGCATACAGAAGAACGATTTGCAGGGCTCTGGATTTATCGTGTCTGACTCGCTGTGCATGTTTTTTCGGGATGGGCACATCAGCGCGGTGCCGGTTACGCCGGACAGTTTTCTTGCGCTCGCAAAGAACGGAATCGACCCCGATCTGGTAACTGTCTGGTCTGCCGATACGATCTCCGAAGAAATCGTCCGTCTGTTCAAACGCACGAGACTCAAACGCGCTTCGTTATCCATCCTGTATCCGGAACCGGACGAGATCGCACCGCTCGCGCGGCTTTTCGAGTCCTCGCTCGACGGGCCCTCGGCGAACATCCATACCTTTGGACCAGAGGAGCGTGTACAGCGTGGCGGGCTTCAGTACGCGCGGGATGCGAACTCATCGTCCATTCAGGTCACTGGCAATCTGTTCGTAGACAGCATTCAGGTTGGCGGCCAATCGCCGGACACGGCGTCCATGGTTCTTGCCGGAGGAAATCCGCCCAGACTCCTCTCACACACCTACGACCCACCCGAATTGACGCTCCTGAACGCAGTGCCGTATACCGTCGCGAATGATCCGGAGCCAGGCGAGCGGACGTTGAGCGCGCGTTATCTGTCCGCGTGGACACCGTTTGTTCGCGCTCACGTCGATTCATCGACCATGCTCCTGGTAGAGCAGATCGATCAGCTTTTCGCCCGGCCGCCGCAGGGGCGGGCACGGGATCAGCTTGTTAAGTCAATCGAGCAGCGTGTCAAAGCGCTTGGCGCCCCTGTACCCGGGCCGCTTGCCGTGTATTTACATAATACCGCTACGGCACTTGCGTTGCGAGGGCGGCGGGGTGGTGCCGACGCGGGGCGGGCAATGAACTCCCTTACCCATACGCTCTCGCAGTACCGCAATGGTGTTTCGCAGGACGACATTGCAGAAGCTCCGAGCCGCGCGGATTTGTACATCACGGACACAAGCCTGTCAGTGTTTTTCAAGCCGGCATCTCCGACCATGTCAGTACGGAATGTCGAGCACAGCCGGGAGGTTCGGGCTTCGCTCGAAGGACTGGCAGAAGAAGATCTGGCAGCATACGAGCGGGAACGGAAAGAGCTCCTTGATCTGCTGCAACGTCTGCGCAGAGGAGGCTCGGCGGCTGCAGTTTCAACCACCGCAGGCTCCGCGTCGAAATCCGCTCAGGAAAACAAAAAGAAAGACAGCTCCGATAAGAAAGACAGCGCCGAAAAGACACAGGGTCAGTCGGAGTCCCGGCATTCGCCTCAGCAACATGCTTCCGATTCCCCGCAGACTGCACGTGGCACAACTGCCAGTGGAGGGGTTTCGGCCTCTATTGGAGCTTCAGGAAGCAGCGCGTCAGAATCGCGTTCGCGTTCGTACATCGGTATCGCTGCGCTTCTTCTGTTACTGATCGGAGCGGGTATCCTGTTCCTTCCCGGTGTACGCGAGCGTATCCGCGAAGCGTTCGTCTCGACCGAAATTGCCGATGCACAGCCGGCAGACCCTGCCGACGTAGACGATGCATCAGAGATACCGATGGATGATGCGACAGTAGACGCTGCGGATGCCGATCCGGGTGCAGATGCCGACACGGGCGACACCCCAGCGGACACGGGGGAGACTCCGACCGTGGTCGATCTTGACGATAACGGCAGGAATGTGTCTGTCGACGGATCTGCTGACAGGTTCATCGATCCTCGCCTGCATGCTGCCGGGCTGTACGAGGATATTCCCATCAGCATTGCTGATCTGATCAGGATTACCAACAGAATTGCCGTCGACAGTGGCTTTCGTGAAATGGGAGACCCGCCCGCCGAAGGTCCCGACCCCGACTTTGTTCTTCCTGGTACGATACTCACCCTGCCGGATCGTAGTCAGTACCAGATAGTGTCGGGTGACTATATCTGGTTGATTGCCGCACGCGCGATTCGTGATAATATCGAGACCGTCTTTGAGCGATACGAAGAACTGGTGCGGAACGTGGTTATCTCAGAGCTTTCACAGCAGGATCGGGTTGGCATCGCAGATAGTATCGAAGATCTCGCAGATGACGCGCTCAGTAATGCGCTGAATGCGAGGCTGCGTCAGGCAGCGGCAATTGTGCGGCGGGACGATGATTAACACCGACCACTTGAAATTTGTTTTCGATTTGTCATTATTCTATAGTGTGATATATTGGGGTCTGAAGGGACCGTGTGTTCAGACCAGTACCTAAATCCAGGCAAAGGAGCATAAGATGTCGGA
>SKKC01000408.1 GCA_007121695.1 Spirochaetales bacterium
AAATACAGGTTATGCAATCGGTGCAGAGTCTTTTCGGTGTGAAGCCGGTCTCCTGCAACATCGTTACGGTAAAGCGGAAGCCGAAGCGACAGCGTGTAGCGAAAGGCTACACAGCTGCGTGGAAGAAGGCGATCGTGACGCTGGCAGACGGGGACACGATCGGCATTTTTGAAGGTGTGTAACACCAGGACGTTTCAAGGAGACAAGCAGTGGCTTTGAAGACCTACAAGCCTGTTACGCCAGGACAAAGATACAAGACAACGGTCACCCGGGATGCGTTGACGGCTGATAAGCCAGAGAAGAATCTTACATCGGGATCGAAGCGGATCTCCGGTCGTGATTCGGCAGGCAGGATCAGTGTGAGACGTCGTGGTGGCGGACACAAGCGACGATATCGTGCGGTCGATTTCAAGCGCGATAAGTGGGATGTTCCTGGCACGATCCGGTCCATTGAGTATGACCCGAATCGCAGTGCGTTTATCGCCCTGGTGGTGTTTGCGGACGGCGAAAAGCGCTATATTCTCGCGCCAAAAAACGTTGGAGTGGGTACGAGTGTAGTCACTTCGGAGCATGCTCCGGTCCGGCCAGGGAATTGCATGCCGCTTGAAAGCATGCCGCTTGGAACAGTCGTTCACAACATCGAGTTGCAGAAAGGTCACGGTGGACAGCTCGCGAGGAGCGCGGGAGCGTCCGCGGTTATCGTAGCGAGCGATAAGGATTATGTGACCGTGAAGCTGCCTTCAGATGAGACTCGTCTGGTGTTCAAGCGGTGCCTCGCGACCGTTGGTGTCGTTGGAAACGAAGATCACATGAACGTGACTATCGGCAAGGCCGGCCGTTCACGCTGGATGGGTAGGAGGCCGAAGGTGCTTGGTGTTTCGATGAACCCGGTAGACCACCCGCATGGCGGTGGTGAAGGGCACACCAATGGGGGGCGCCATCCGGTGTCTCCGACCGGTCAACCTACGAAGGGCTACAAGACCCGGAAAAAGCGAAAGACGTCGAGCCGGTTCATCGTGAAGAGACGCGGAAAGTAAAGAGGTAGGATTGTGTCGAGATCAATCAAGAAGGGACCGTTTATCGAAAAAAGTCTTTATACAAAGGTGCTCGCGGCTTCCAAATCAGGCGCACGCACCATGATAAAGACGTATTCCCGGACATCAACCATTATTCCGGAAATGATTGGAATGACGATTTCGGTTTACAACGGCAAGACCTGGGTTCCCGTATACGTGACCGAGAACCTGGTCGGGCATAAACTCGGCGAGTTCGCGCCGACACGTATATTTCGGGGACACGCCGGCAGCGACAAAAAAGCGGGCCGTCGATAGTACCGTGAGTGTATCGAGGAAGAGATTATGGCTGTAACAAGCGGGTATAGAGCAAAAGCAAAGTTCCTCATGGTGTCGCCAACGAAGGTTCGCCGAGTTGCCGACAACGTCCGAAGGAAGCCGTATCCCGAGGCAATTGCCATCCTTGAAAGCCTGCCGCACAAAGGGGCCGGACTTTTGAAGAAGGCAATACAATCGGCTGCGTCAAATGCATTGTACCAGAACAAGAATCTGGACGAAGACATGCTGTACGTTAAGGAACTGCTTGTCGACGAAGGGCCTCGGTTAAAGAGGCTCTGGATACGTGCGCGTGGTCGAGCGGACATCCTTCGCAAACGGATGACGCATATTACAGTTGTCGTCGACGAAATCGCGAATACGGGAGTGTAGTGTGGGACAGAAGGTTAATCCGTTCGGTTTGCGCCTTGGCGTAAACAAGCAGTGGCGATCGAAATGGTACGTGGATCCTCGAGAGTATGCAGACACCCTCCACGAGGACCTGCTTATACGGAAGACGCTATCCGAGCAGCCCGAAACGCGAAACGCAGACATAGCGGAAATAGAAATCGTACGGCATCCGCAGCGGGTTGGAATTGTCATCCATACGTCACGCCCTGGGGTCATTATTGGAACCAAGGGTTCAAACATCGAGAAGATCGGCAATCAGCTGCAGAAGCTTGTCAGTAAGAAGATTCAGATCAAGATAAAGGAAATCAAGCGACCGGAGACGAATGCGCAACTCATAGCGATGAATGTGGCTCGTCAGCTCCGCACCCGGTCCAGCTTTCGTCGCACGCTGAAAATGGCCGTGGGCGGTGCAATGAAGGCTGGCGTACAGGGAGTGCGGATTCGCATCGCGGGAAGACTTGGTGGCGCAGACATGAGCCGTGTGGAAACGCAGAAAGATGGACGTGTGCCGCTTCATACGCTGCGCGCCGATATCGACTACGGTTTTGCCGAAGCAAAGACGACGTTTGGTGTCATCGGTGTAAAGGTCTGGTTGTTCCATGGCGAAGTCTTGCGGAAGGAATCAAAAGAGGATGCAGGGCTGCTGGTGAAGAGTGGAGCGTCAGGTCGTCGTCCGAGACAGGAGTCCAGGAGCTAAATCATGCTGCAGCCAAAAAGAACGAAGTATAGAAAAAAGCAGCGACAGGTGAAAAAAACGCTCGGTGGCGTTGCAACTCGAGGAAATCGAATAAGTTTTGGCGATTTCGCACTTGTCGCGCTCGAAGCGAAGTGGATTACGAATCGACAGATTGAAGCCGCGCGTATCGCGATGACACGCCACATCAAGCGAGGCGGACGTGTCTGGATACGTATATTCCCGGATATTCCGTATACCAAAAAACCCGCGGAAACCCGCATGGGTAAGGGAAAAGGTAGCCCGGAATACTGGGTCGCGGCGGTTAAGCCTGGTACGGTCATGTTTGAACTAGCCGGCGTCGATGTGGCACTGGCCGAGAGCGCTATGAAACTTGCCGCCAGTAAGCTTCCGATACAGTGTCGGTTCGCTGTACGAAGCGACTTGGAGTAGAGAATATGCGTGACTCATATAAAGATCTTACTTTTGAAGAGTTGGTGACAAAGCGGGAAGAGGTTAGTCAGCAGTTCCGGCAGTTACGGTACGACATGGTTGTCGGACACGTCGACAATCCGCTGCAGAAGCGGGTACTGCGCCGCCGGATAGCGAGGCTGAATACCCTGATATACAACCATCCCGATGTAGCCGGTGAAGTGTAGGGAGCGTCTGAGATGTCTGATCCAGTAGTGGAAATGAACGAAAATACGAAGCGGAAGCGAATACTCACCGGTGTGGTATCCAGCGACAAAATGGACAAGACCATCGTTGTCGTGGTTGCGAACCGGAAGTTGCACCGGCTGTACAAGAAATACGTGAATAATAGCAAGAAGTTCAAGGCTCACGACGAGAACAATGATGCTCATATTGGCGACAGGGTTCGTGTGATTGAGTCGAAACCGTACAGCCGCGAAAAACGGTGGCGGTTGCTCGAGATAGTAGAGCGCGCGAGGTAAATACAATGATTCAGATGCAATCGTACTTGAACGTCGCGGATAACAGCGGCGCAAAGCGTGTTCAATGCATTAAGGTGCTCGGAGGGAGCAAGCGTAAGACGGCGAGCATTGGCGATATTATCGTCGTGGCCGTCAAAGACGCGATTCCGAACGCTCCGGTCAAGAAGGGGAATGTGGAACGTGCTGTTATTGTTCGCACGAAGCGGGCGGTCCGGCGCGCGGATGGAACGTATATTCGTTTTGACGAGAATGCATGTGTGATTCTCGATGCAAATCAGAATCCGCGCGGTAAGCGGATTTTCGGACCGGTTGCACGCGAGCTTCGAGAAGGCAGCTTCATGAAGATCGTGAGTCTCGCTCCTGAAGTCTTGTAGGAGGACGGGAATGGCTAGTAAGTACAAGGTAAAGCGCGACGATACCGTTCAGGTAATCGCAGGTAAAGACAAAGGCAAGACGGGGAAGGTTCTTCGCATCGACGCGGAAAAAGGGCGTGTGCTCGTTGAAGGCGTTAACTACGTGAAGAAAGCGGTGCGTCGGAAACGGGAGAACGAGCAGGGCGGTATCATTGAAATAGAAGCCATGCTGGATATATCCAACGTTATGCCGGTCTCGAAAGGGAAACCGACCCGCGTCGGTGTCCGTCTCGACAAGAACGGGAAACGGGTTCGTGTCGCGCGTAAGACAGGAGAAGACTTGTGATGGCGACCGATATATATATCCCGACGCTGAAAATACAGTATAACGAAAAAATCAAGCCCGCGTTGATCGAAGAGTTCGGGTATAGCAGTCCGATGCAGGCACCGTACGTCGAGAAAATCGTTCTGAGTATGGGCGTCGGTGATGCGATCACCAACAAGAAACTACTGGATGCGGCTGTTAACGAACTTACGCTCATCGCGGGGCAGAAGTCAGTAAAGACACGAGCCAAAAAGTCGATTTCGAACTTCAAACTTCGGGAAGGCATGGATATTGGTGCAAAAGTCACCCTTCGGGGGAACCGAATGTACGAGTTTCTGGATCGCCTGCTGAATGTGGCTCTGCCCCGGGTTAAGGACTTCCGTGGTGTAAATCCGAATGCGTTTGATGGGCACGGTAACTATTCTTTAGGAATCACGGAACACATCATTTTTCCGGAGATCGATTACGACAAGATAGAACGGATAACCGGGTTGAATATTGTTATCGGAACGACCGCAGAGACGGACGCCGAAGCACGAAGCCTTCTTACGCGATTTGGAATGCCATTTCGGAAGTAACGGGGCGATTGGGTCGAAAGAGTAACTGAGTAATACACGGGAAAGAGGTCAGTCGTGGCAAGAAAAGCACTAGTTGTGAAAGCGCAAAGAACACCGAAGTATTCGACACGTGCGGTGAACCGGTGTCGTCGATGTGGTCGTCCGCGAGGGTACATGAGGAAGTTTCAGTTGTGCAGGATTTGCTTTCGTGAACTCGCAAGCGAAGGGATGATACCCGGCGTGACGAAGTCGAGCTGGTAGGGGGTTTTTATGAGTGTTTCAGATCCCGTAGCAGATATGCTGACGAAGGTGCGTAATGCAAGCATGGCTCGGTTCGATAAGGTCGATATCACGACATCCAAGCTGAAGCTGGAAGTC
>SKKC01000217.1 GCA_007121695.1 Spirochaetales bacterium
GTGATGGGTACAGTGTGGATTGGGACAGAAGGGGGGACGAGGCATGGGCGCTCCTTACCGGGGGAGGTGAGCTGAGACCGAATCAGGTCACCTCGCAGAGTATTGAGCAGTGCGCGGAGGTGGGAGGAGAGCCATCATCCTGCGCTCTGGTCACCTATAAAATACCCGGGGAACACGCGGGTTGATTGGTCTGAATCGGGCAAAAAACACCAGGGTGGCGGACAGTAAAGACCTATCGAAGCGTTCGTGCGTGCCAGGCGAGGTGCTTTATTCGATCCATATCCCCTGCTTGAAGCGCATCTGCTGGCGTCAACCAGCTGCCGCCACACGCGAGAACCGAGGGCATATCGAGATACGATCTGAGCGATTCAGGGCGAATGCCTCCCGTGGGGACAAAGCGCGCAGCCGGAAAGGGTGCCGATATCGCCTTGAGATACTTCGTGCCACCAAGAGCTTCGGCTGGAAAGAACTTGAACAGATCGATACCCATACCGATACCGGTCAGAATCTCCGATGGTGTCGCTATTCCCGGAAGATACGCCATAGAGGACTTTCGAGCCTCGTCGACAAGCTCAGGGTTTAGTCCTGCACTCACCAGAAACTCCGCGCCAGCATCGACCGCAGCGTGTATGTCTTCGACTCGGGAAATGCTTCCGGCTCCCACGACGATGGGGCAGTCGGATGCGGCAATAGCCTGTATGGCTTGTAGTGACCCGGCGGTGCGAAGCGTTATCTCAATGGTACGGAAACCGGCTTCAAGAAGGGTTTCTGCCAGCGAGACCGCGTACGCTGCATCCCGCATGGTTACAACGGGAATAATCTGCTCTTCGGTGACGAAAGTTTCGAACTGATCTTGTTCCATATGTTCCTCGTGTTATACTGCCCACTACTATATGAGACAACATCCTGTCTAAAAAGGATATTTTCCCGATAACGTCCCGCATAGTAGATAAAAGGGCTGAGACCGCATGAAAGGTATGGATACGGAAACCGAAGAAGTCAAGGACGATCAGAATGAGCCTCTGGTACCTGCTGTAGAACGAACGCACAGAATACTCTGGGAGCTCCACATGGCTTCACCGCACGGGCTCGGTGCCTCGGAGCTGGCCGAGAAACTCGACCTCCCGAGAAGCTCAGCCTATCGACTGGTGCGTTCCTTGAAATCGCTTGGTTATCTTATCGAGGCCGGTAACGGCGGGGGCTTTACGCTCGGCCCCTCCATTCTCGATATCGCACGTTCAGCCTTCCGGGCGCATGATCTGGTTTCCGTCTCGAGACCGTTTCTGACCCGCCTGTCGAGTATCTGTGGCCAGACGGTAAAACTCAGTGCCGAACGGGGAAATGAGGTCGAGGTGCTCGATTGCGTAGAGAGCACACACCCGTTCAGGCTTTCCGCGCAGATTGGATCCCGTTTTCCTATTACAGCAGGCGCAGCAAGCAAAGTCCTGCTCGCGCATATGCCCGAGACCCTGAGAAGTCGGCTGCTCGAGGATCCGTTGCCGAAATACACTGAACATTCAATTACGGATAAGAAGACAATGACTGACTGCCTTCTGCAGATACGGAAAGACGGCATAGCCTACGATAACGAAGAACACGCACCGGGAATTCGGGCGTTGGCGGCACCCGTATTTGACTCTCTTGGACGCTGTGTTGCGGCGGTAAGCATTGCGTATATGGCTGCGTCGAAGCCGGAAAGCTCCGATCTTGCGACGTGGGAAATCCACCTTTCCCGGTGTGTTGCCGATATCAGACAGGCGCTGCTCGGTCCATAAGCGAACCCTTTGTACAGGGCCGCCGTAACTCCTTGACCGATTCGTCACGGGCTCAGTATCTTTAGCGTTCAAGCACATCTACTTTGATCACTTATAGAGGTTGGAAATGTCACCAAACGTCAACGAAGACGATCTACATACGCCGGACGCGGCAGATACGCAGATTCCGCCAGATGCCGATGAAATGAACTCACCGAGTGCCGATCCACAGGCTGCCGACGGCACGCCGGGTGCGGACGAACAGCCCGACGGAACGCGAATTTCGGATCTTGAGGCCCGAATATCTGCGCTCGAAGCAGAAAACAGTGAGTTGAAAGAGCAGTATCTGCGAAAGCAGGCGGATTTCGAGAACTTCCGCAAGCGCATGCAACGTGAAAAGGAAGACTCGGCAAAGTTCGCCAACAAAGAGCTTTTGCTTGACATAATTCCGGTAATTGATGACTTTGAACGTGCGATATTGTCTGCTGGCGATTCGCAGGATTTTGCCTCGTTGTACGACGGGGTAATGCTTATTGAAAAGCAGCTGACGGGCATGCTCGAACGGAAGTGGGGACTTGCCAGGTTTGAAGCAACCGGTTCCGAGTTTGATCCGCAGCTTCACGAGGCTTTGACAATGGAGACGACAACAGACGTCGAACACGCAACGGTTGTGGAAGATTTCCAGAAAGGCTATATGCTGCACGACCGGGTGCTGAGGTCTGCGAAAGTCAAGGTTGCCATGCCCTCTGAACAGGCGAGCGGACCGGATCAGTCTGCAGAAAACCAGGAAACCTGAATCATAAATGAAAGAGTATCGAATAAGGAGAATGTAGAATGGGCAGGATCATTGGAATAGACCTTGGAACAACCAACTCGTGTATAGCGATTATGGAGGGTGGTGAACCGACGATCATTCAGAATTCGGAAGGCCAGCGCACAACACCATCCATGGTGGCATACACGGCGAAGGGCGAGCGACTCGTTGGTCAGCCTGCGAAGAACCAGGTGGTCACGAACCCCGAGAATACCGTGTATTCGATCAAGCGCTTCATGGGTCGGCGTTTCGAAGAAGTTGAACAGGAAATCGGCATGGTGCCCTACAAGGTCGTAAATGACGGCAACGGTGGTATCAAAGTGGATGCTGGCAGTAAGCAGTACTCCGCCCCGGAAATCTCGGCTGCAATTCTTCAAAAAATGAAGGAAACGGCGGAAGATTACCTCGGTGAGAAAGTGACTGAGGCTGTCATTACCGTACCTGCATACTTTAATGACAGTCAGCGTCAGGCAACAAAGGATGCCGGTCGCATTGCAGGTCTTGACGTGAAGCGCATCGTGAACGAACCGACCGCGGCTGCGCTCGCCTATGGCTTTGGTAAAGACAAAAGCGACGAACGTATCGCCGTGTATGACCTTGGTGGTGGTACATTCGATATTAGCATCCTGGAGCTCGGAGATGGTGTATTCGAAGTAAAGAGCACAAACGGAGATACCCATCTTGGGGGCGATAATTTTGACCAGCGAATAATCGACTGGCTGGTAGATAGCTTCAAGAATGATTACGGCATCGATCTCTCGAAGGATCGTATGGCCCTTCAGCGTCTGAAAGAAGGCGCGGAGAAGGCGAAGAAAGAGCTTTCCACGACACAGAGCACCGAGATTAATCTGCCGTTTATTACTGCCGACAGTTCTGGACCGAAACACCTGCAGTATACCCTCGAACGCTCGCAGTTCGAGCGGATGGTTTCAGATCTTGTTGAACGAACAAAGCAGCCGTGTCTCGACGCGCTGAAAGACGCGGGAATCAAGGCTCAGGAGGTTGATGCCGTCATCCTCGTCGGTGGTTCAACTCGCATGCCGGCTGTCCAGAAGCTGGTAAAAGATCTTTTCGGCAGGGACCCGAACAAGGGTGTGAATCCGGACGAAGTTGTCGCGGCAGGTGCGGCCATTCAGGGTGGTATTCTCGGCGGTGATGTGAAGGACGTTCTGTTGCTCGATGTCACACCGCTGTCACTCGGAATCGAAACGCTTGGAGGTGTCTTTACCAAGCTCATCGACCGTAACACGACCATTCCGACCCGGAAGAGTCAGATTTTTTCGACCGCAGCAGATAATCAGACTGCCGTCAGCATACACGTACTGCAGGGAGAACGTGAGATGGCCAGTCAGAACCGAACCCTCGGACGATTCGATCTTGTTGGCATTCCCCCGGCGCCGCGCGGAGTACCGCAGATCGAGGTTAGCTTCGATATAGATGCGAATGGAATCGTTCATGTATCGGCGAAGGATCTGGGTACGGGCAAAGAACAGAAAATCCGTATCGAGTCGAGCTCAGGTCTCTCCGAAGACGAAATAAACCGCATGGTCAAGGATGCCGAGTCTCATGCAGACGAGGACCGAAAGGCAAAGGAGACTGCTGAGGCACGAAACGAGGCTGATTCTCTGGTGTACTCTACAGAGAAAAGTCTTTCCGATTACGGTGACAAGATCAGCGACGAAGACAGGCAGAAGATCAACGATGCCATTGCCGAAGTCCGCTCGGCCCTTGATTCGGGAGACGCGGAGGCGATTAAACAGAAGACCGAGGTCCTGAAAGAGGCGTCGTACAAGCTTGCTGAAGAGGTGTATAAGGCATCTTCCGAAGGTTCCGAAGCAGATGCTGCAGACCAGGAACAGGCGTCTTCAGACGCGCCGGGAGCAGATGATTCAGAGACGGTTGAAGATGTCGATTACGAAGTGGTCGACGAAGACGAACAGAAGTAGACAGCAGCAGAGCAGGTTTTCCGGTGGCAAAGACTGATTATTACGAAGTCCTGGGCGTGTCGAGAGGCGCGTCCAAGGACGACATAAAGAAGGCATATCGAAAGGTAGCGGTCCAGTACCACCCGGATCGCAATCCGGGAGACTCGAACGCGGAAGATATGTTCAAAGCCGCTGCCGAAGCCTACGAGGTTCTGTCCGACGACCAGAAGCGCCACGCCTACGATCAGTTTGGCTTTGCCGGTGTTGACGGAATGTCGGGAAACGGGGCCGGCGGGTATTCGAGTGCATATCGCGATTTCGAAGACATATTCGGCGACTTTTCAGGCATATTCGACAGTTTTTTCGGAGGTGGACGTCGGGGTGGTCGCTCGCGTTCAGGGCCCCGGCGAGGCGCGGACATCAAGGTCGAACTCGAAATATCATTCACTGAAGCCGCGTTCGGCTGTGTAAAGGAAATCA
>SKKC01000357.1 GCA_007121695.1 Spirochaetales bacterium
CAAACGACACACGATCGAACACGATATGTCCCCGGATCCGGGGTTCCACGGTAGTATCATCATCCTGCTCGATCTCAACCGCAAGAATCTCTCCGATACGTTTCAACGCCACGGACATGCGCCCCATGTCGGCGAGGATCCGTCCCATTTGACGGATGGGGAAGAGAAGCATCGTTACCGAGGTGACGAAGAGCAGAACCGTACCAATGGTGATCTGTCCGGCGACTGCGAGAACGCTTCCATAGACGACGATTGCGCCGATCTGGCCCAGGCAAAGCAGATCGCTCAGACTCCAGTAGGCAGCCATTTGCCGGATCAGCCGGTACACAAGATCGCGATAGTCCCTGCTTCGCTCGTCGAAGCGGTCGGACTCGAATCGCTGCCGTCCGAACGCTCGCACGACACGTACCCCCGTGAGGCTTTCCTGCAGCACGGTCGACAGGCGGCCGTCAGACTCGTCCACCAGCTGGAAGGTACGCTGAATGCGGCGAAAAAAGACCAGCGAGAAGACAAACACGACCGGAATGGCGCTGATGCTGACTGCAGCAAATCGCGGATTGACCGAAAAAAGAATCGGGAGCGCCGCGGCGACCATGAACAGCGCCCGCCCGACCTCGACGAACTGTATGGCCATGAATCGACGGACAGTTTCCACGTCCGAGGTGCAGCGCTGAATGAGATCGCCGGTGGACGCATGCACGTGATAGTCATAACTGAGGTTCTGCAGGTGATCATACAAACGGTTGCGCAGTCGCTCGGCGAACGATTCGCTTGCACCTGCCGACAGACGCCCCTGCAAAAAGCTGAAGACGCCTGCAAGCATTGTGACCATGACAATGGCCGACACGAGAACCCAGAGATTGTCCCTGAACGCGTCGGCTCCCCCGATTCGCTCAACAGCAGTAACGACCGTCTCCGGTCCGGACACTGGCTCGGTCCCAATGACACTGTCGATGGCAAATCTGACCATCAGTGGAGGCGCATAACTGAGCAGGGCAGCAAAACCCACACACACAACCGCCGCAAGATATACGGCGCGACTGCCCCGCAGGGCATCAAACAAAACACGACTGGCACGCATAACGGTACGTTCCTGTTACTTCAAAGAAAAAATGAGACCGCAGAACAGACCGGGAGCGGTCTGTCGCATCAGAGCTGTAATACCTGAGAGGTAAAAACGATAGACGGGACTGACGAAACGTCAGTTACAGTCCAGGCAGGCCCCGATATACGGCACGACGACGAGCCGCGGCGAGCGGCAGATGATATGTCCAGTTAAAACGTATGTTCATGTTTCCGCTCCCCTTCGGGTAAAGATTGAAAAAACAATAGTCGAGCCGAATCTCACTGTCAAGCGTTTGTGCCTCAATATCTCCAGAAAGACGGAGAGAAGAGCACAAGAACGGTATAGATTTCGAGCCGACCGGCCATCATCAGAAAACTCAGGAACCACTTCATGGGTTCCGAGAAGAAGGCATAGTTGGCCGTCGGACCGACCGCATCGAAACCAGGGCCTATGTTGCCGAGGGTTGCAAGCGCCGTCGAAAGAGCGGTGAGTATGGTCACATCCTCCAGAGAAATGACAAGAGTCGAAAGCAGGATAATGACCAGGTACAGGAACACGAACGAGGTAATTGCGATGACCATGCGCCGGGCCATGGGAGTCCGGTTGAAACTGATGGGAAAAACGCCTCGCGGATGCGACAGATGCCGAAACTCGTTCATGGCCTGCTTGAACATGGTGACAATGCGGGCAACCTTGATACCGCCGCCAGTTGAACCTGCGGAGCCTCCGACAAACATGAGGCAGAACAGAACCACCCGAGCCGTCTGTGGCCACAGCTCGTAGTCCGCCGTCACGAAGCCCGTGGTCGTCAGAATTGACGCCGCCTGAAACGAGGCGAAACGAAGTCCGCTTCCGGTGCTGTAACCACTGTTCACGACGAGCGCGAAGGTCAGGAGCGCGGTGGAACCGAAAAAAATCGTCAGATAGGTCTTGAACTCCGTGTCGGCCGACAGCTTGTCGAAACGTCGCGTAAGTACCGCATAGTGAAGCAGGAAGTTCGTGCCAGCCAGCACCATAAAGACGGTAATGACGGTATCCACGTAGCTTGAATCGAAGTGTGCGACGCTACTGTTTTTCGGAGAGAAGCCTCCGGTCGCCATGGTGCCGAACGTGTGAGTCACCGAATCGAAGAGATCCAGGCCTCCGAAGAGCAGGAGTACGACCTGTAACACTGTCAGACCGAGATATACCAGCCAGAGTATCTTGGCGGTCGCGGTAATTTTCGGCGTAATCTTGTCGACGGTCGGCCACGGTGCCTCCGCCTTCACCAGCTGCCCGCCGCGTATTCCCAGAAGCGGCAGTACTGCAACCGACAGCACAATAATGCCCATGCCGCCCAGCCAGTGCGTGGTCGAGCGCCAGAGCAGAAGCGCTCGCGGCACAGACTCGATATCCTCGAGAATCGACGCTCCGGTCGTAGTGAACCCCGACATTGATTCAAAGAATGCGTCGGTGAACGAGGGAATGGCACCGGACAGGAAAAACGGAAACGCCCCGAGGAGCGCACATCCTGCCCAGGAAAGACTGACCACCAGGAAACCCCCACGGACACCGAGCTCGCCAGCGTGTCCGTTCGTCAGGAGAAACACACCCCCCGCGAAGGCCCACGCGCCGAGCAGCGTCGCGAGAAACGCCAGCGCGACAGTCTGCTGCCCGGCGAGCGCCGACATGCGTAGGCCGGGAATCAGAAACACCGCGACAATGCCGAGAACCGCGGCAAGCATACGAAGCACGAGAGTCGTCCGCACGTCAGTCTCCGTCGTGTTCGGGTGAGATGGCCTGTACGACACGGTCAAAGTGTTCCTGTCGGAGCATCACGACAACGCCATCGCCCGCATGCAGGCGCGTCTGTCCGTCGGGAATGATCGCGTTTCCGCCGTGTGTGACCGACACAAGCAGCGTTCCGGTCGGCAGGGCGACATCGTTCAGCAGCTTCCCCGCGAGCGGGCTATCAGATGCGATTGTAAGCTCCAGCACCTGAATCTGTCCGTTAAACAGCGACCGGACATTGCGCACGCTTCCCCGGCGAATAATCTTCAGGATCGCGTCGACCATGGACTTTTTCAGGCTCACCGGGACGTCGATGCCCAGGCGAGAGGCTATGTCGGCGTAGCCGGAATTGTTCACGAGACAGACCGTTCGGGGAATACCGACGCTTCGTGCGTACAGAGCCGTTACCATGTTCAGCTCCTGGTTGTCGGTCACCGCGACGACCAGATCCGACTGCTCGAACTGCTCTTCCTCGAAGAGCGACTCGTCTGCGATGTCCGCGTGTATGGTGGTTGCCGAGGGATAGCGGTTGGCGAGCTCCTTGCATTTCTGATAATCGCGCTCGACGATCTTCAGGTTGACCGATCGTTTTCGCCAGGCAGATACGATCCGCCGGTATCCCCGAACGTCTCCACTGTCCACGCCAAGAAAATGTTCGGCGATTCGGGACCCGATCTTTCCACCACCACCGACAAGTACAATCCGGTTCAGCGACCGCCGCGGTTTGCCGAAGCGCGCGAACACAGCCTCGGTGTCCTTTGCCGTGGCCACAATGTAGATCTGGTCGCCTTCCTGAATACGGTTCTCTCCGGACGGAATAATGTACGATCCGTCCCGGACTATAAGCGCGACCAGAAATCTGGCATGCAGGTTGCCAAGGTCACGAAGACGCACACCAACGACCGACGCATGCGGCGCAACGGTCAGACTCTGAATCTGCAGGTTTGTCGCTTCGAACGAAATGACATCGCTCAGCGCGCCCTGCTCGATACTGGTGATAATTTCGTGCGCTGTCTCTGTTTCCGGGTTTACGACGTAGTCGATTCCGAGCACACCTGCCTCTGCGAGGCGACTGCCCGAGTATTCGATATTGCGCACACGCGCGATCTTTTTCGGGACCTTGAACTCGCTCGACACGAGCGCACAGGCAATCATGTTGACTTCGTCTGACGTGGTTACTGCAATGAAACAGTCTGCCGTAGCAGTACCGGCCTGCCTGAGTGTGTCCACATTGTTTCCGGGGCCGTTCACGACCATACAGTCAAGACGGTTCCCGAGTATGCGTGCCTGCTCGGGGTCGCGCTCCACGATCACGACGTCCTGCTGTTCCCGTATGAGTTGCTGGGCAAGCTGAAACCCGACCGCTCCACCGCCGACGATAACTACCTTCATGGTGCCGGAACGGTATCAGAAACGGGGCGACGCGTCATGGCTGTCGCCCCGGCTACCGAAATCAGAACTCTTCGAAGTCGCTGTCGTCGTCATCTGGCCCGGTCTCGAGCAGCGTTATTCCGGTCGTTTCGGACGCGGACGGGCCCGTTTGCGGCCGTGCCGCGGGCCTGGTCGCCGCGCTTTTGCCGTTGCCCCCGGCGTGCGAGCCCGCCCCGGGCGCATGCTGCGTCTGCGCAGGCGGAAGCGCTCGCTTCGCCGCGTGGCCGCTGGAATCCACCCTGAAGAACCCGACGGTCTGCTCAAGCTGTTCCGCCTGGCTGTTCAGCTCTTCGGCCATGGACGCCATTTCCTCGGCTGCCGAAGCGTTCTGCTGCACAACCTGATCCAGCTGCATAAGCGCCTGGTTGATCTGTGACGCGCCAGAACTCTGTTCCTTGCTTGCCGCACTGATCTCCTGTACCAGATCGGCGGTTTTCCGAATCTCAGGAATAATTCCGCTGATCATCGATCCTGCACGCTCTGCCACTTCTACGCTGCGCCCGGAAAGCTCCGCAATTTCTCCAGCGGCTGTCTGGCTGCGTTCGGCGAGCTTGCGAACCTCGCTCGCAACGACCGCGAAACCCTTTCCCTGCTCGCCCGCACGAGCTGCTTCAATGGCTGCGTTCAGCGCGAGCAGATTCGTGTTCCGGGCGATTTCGTCGATTATATTGATCTTCTCGGATATCTCGCGCATGGCCTGTA